>NZ_JACLCT010000069.1:0-8368 GCF_014218915.1 Chryseobacterium sp. C2(2020) | reverse complement strand
CTCTCTCGTTTCATAGGTTAAAATTAAGGTTTTATGCTTAACTTTAACTGGACGCTAAATTAGTACATCCAATCTTTTGAAACTTTTGTAAAGATCATTGTCAAAAAGATATGATTTTTTATTGAGCCTTCTGTTAGAAAGTATGGAATCAAAATTAGTCTTTGTCAAACTGTCAAAACCTAAAAGATCAAAATAAGATAAAAATTTACGAAACTTTATATTGTCATTATTTGTATTAATGAAGAAAGTATCTATTTCAATTTTTGAGGCTTTATGAAAATAAACACAACATGTTACAACAGATAAGAATTTTGGGTTTTTAATGCGTTTCTCCAACAATGTATCAATATGTAAATTGTAAAGATTTTCTTTATATTCAAATACTTGTTGAAGTGGTGATTTAATGATTTGCCTATTTAGTGTAATATTGTTTAGTACGTTTTTCAATTGCCAGTGATTTTTTTCAGTAAGCTGATAACTGCTCAAGTCCCAGTCTTTAACTTCAACAATCATCACACCAGAATTTTCTCGGACAATTATAATATCTGGATTGTCACCATTCAGATATGGTTGAAAAAATACTTCATAGGTATCATCAAGGATTGAACTTAGAAAATGTAAAAGATGTCTTTCTCCTGAGGTAGGTTTTACTTTCAACAGTTCTATTTGTTCTAATGTAGGAGAGATTCTTGCCATAATTCTAATTTTTAGCTAATAGTACCATGTCATTTTTTTGAACATTATAAAAATAGAAAAAAGTATCTTACAATTTAAATCACAAAGATTTTATATGTATTTTTCTCATACAATTGGGAAAAATTATTATCTTTAAATATCTGATTAAAAATATATTTGATTAGAAACCAGTAAAACTAATAAAGAATTGAAAACAGATTTAACAATAGATTCTATTGAGAAAGGGCATGTAGTTCAAGTTCGGATTAAGAAAAAGATTGAACCTTCGCAAATTTTCACCTATTTTATTGATAACTATAGTGGTCGATTGTCCTTATTCGACTTGGATTGGAGTATACCCTTAGCAATAAACCGCTTTGAGAATCTTAAAGAGGATGAGGATATTCAGGCTGTAGTTATTTTTATAGATCACAAGAATAAAATTGTTGAGTTAAGTTTAAAGTTTATTACTGAAAATATTTCTAGTCAAATAGGTTGGGATAGAATTATTGTCGGAAATGAATACAGAGCTAAAGTGATAGAAAAACTTTATGATTTTTGTTTATTAAAAATTCACAGTAAGTTTTATGGATTAATGAAAATCGAATATCTTGAAAGCGGAACACAAAGCCTAAAGGTTATCGTAACAAACAAGGAAGACTTCAACAATCTTTTATACGTTGTTCCTGCATCGGAAGATATAGAAATATTAAATAAAACGGATACATCTGATTACCAAAAATTATATTTTGTGGAAGAAGAATTGAAGTCTTATAATTCGTTCAAAAGTTCTATTTATGCTGACTTTACAACCGATGAAGAAATAGGAGAGTTAAAAAAAGGATTTAAAATTTTGAAGGACTTATTCTCAAAAGAAGTAATTTTTGAAAAAATCTTATACTTACAATTTGAGGCTAATACAGAAAGCTACGATTCTGACTTTATAAATCATGCTGTTCCTTATTATGCAAATGATGTTCTCGATGAGCGTCTTAGGTACCAAGCGGCTTTAAATAAATTATCAGAGCAAAATTATTGGATAAGAATCAATGAACGGCATCCTAGGTTTGAATTTACCATCTTTAATGAAGAGGTGAGTATTTATGGAGAAATACTTGTAGATAATAAAATGAATGATGCAGCTTTTAAAATCAATAAATTTTCTATTGGCTCACGCTACGCAAAGTCTTTACAAAGTAAGAAAGAAGGTGCTTCAAAAAACTCTTTTTTACTTGGAAGCAAAATTACAATTTTGCCACCGTTAGCATCTGTACCTCTTGATTATAAGCAATACGATATTGCAGAACGACTTGTTCAAAAAAATAGATGTTTTGACATTATTAATAAGCTAAAATTAAATAACAGCATATTATTACTGCAAGAGGCAAAAACTTTAGATATCAATGATAAATTTCTTGAGTATCAGATTAAAAAAGCAGAGAGTTTAAAACCACAAAGTATTTCAATCTCTCGTTTTGAACGAGTTCATAATGATGAAAATGGACTTGCTATAAAAATTTCTCAGGAATTTGCAGATTATTTCAATACAGAGAATAGTGTTTCTGTTGTTATCAAGGTAGGGGAACGTATATCCTTCAAAGCTAGATTATCCTTTCACAACGATTATTGTATATTAAAATTCAATGATCAAATTGATACGAGAATTCTAGAAAATGGATTCAGCATTGATCAAATTATATCTAAAAATCAAATTAATCTTCAACGTGAAATAATTAATGACTTTCGTACTAATAAAATAAAAATTCAACACTTTGAAAAAGTACTCTTAAATAAAGGCAATATACAAGTTCCCACTCTTAGTAATGTAGTTTTTAGTAACCCTCAATTAAAAAATACTGAAATTCAAAACCCTAAAAATGGGCAGATAACTGCTGTAAGAAAAGCTGTTGGAAATAAAAATATTTTTTTGATTCAAGGTCCTCCTGGAACTGGCAAAACTACAGTTATTACAGAAATAATTGAGCAGCTTGTCAGAAGAGGTGAAAAAGTATTAGTATCAGGTCAGAATCATGTAGCAGTAGATAATGTTTTGGAAAAAGTCTGTCAAAATAAAAATTTAAATTTGCTAAGAATTGGTAGCATAGAAAAAATTGATCCTAAGTTTTCCCAATACAGCGTTGATAATATTATTCAAGCCTACATGGATGAATATAAGTTGTTCTTAACTAATCAAAGCAAGGTACTAAAAGAAGCTTTAATTCTAAGGAGTGAATTACTATCGGAAGATCAAATCAGGGCCCGTTTAAATGTTTTTATAAATGATTTCTCAGTGGTTTATACCAAACTTCGAAATACTTTTAATGATAGACATTTTAAATTAACTCAAGGTATAAAATCACTGACAGATGATGAATTATTTAAATCAACACAAGTGTTCAATAATTGGTGTGAAAGAGATTCTCAATTGGTAGATATTTTGGTTAAGCCGATTGTATACAAAGATGTTAATGTAGTTTTTGCCACTTGTATTGGTGTCAAAGGAGATCCTGTTTTCCAAGAAAATGATTTTAAATTTGAGACTGTTATTATTGATGAAGCAGGAAAAGCAAATATTACTGAAACTTTGGTTCCACTTGAACTAGGTAGAAAAGCAATTCTTGTTGGAGATCAAAAACAGTTACCTCCTTATCTGGATGGAAGCTATCTTGATGTTAATGATAAAGAAAGTTTTCCAAATCATACTCTTAATCAGAAGAAAAATTCTTCTGAAAAAATTTACGATATTGAAGAAATTAAGCGTGCAACTACAACTTCTTTTTTTGAGTTCTTGATCGATAGGGTTAAAACTAATGAATTTCCATCTGAAAATGTTGTTTTATTGAACTATCAGCATCGTATGCACCCTCATATTGGAGAGTTTGTTTCAAGTTCATTCTATAATAATGAGGTTTTAATGGGTGACAAAACTATTTTACAGAAAATGCAGATGGATTTTCCATTTAATAAGGAAATCGTTTTCTTCGACACCTCAAATTTTCAAAATTCTTTTGAGAAGAAAGATAAGCAATCTGTAATAAATTTAACAGAAGCACTATATATCGTAAATTTTATATTGCCAGGTTTAGTAAATAATTCAGCTGATATGTCAAAGGTTGCTGTTGTTGCACCTTATAAATCACAGGTTTCACTAATTAAAAATAGTATTAGAGAAAGTGATAATCCACTATTTAGTAACGTAGATGTTGCAACTTTAGATTCTTTTCAAGGTAAGGAATATGATATTATCATATTTAGTTTTACAAGAGCAGCAGATCATAATAATCCCGAAGTAATTAATGGAAAGAAAATATATACCAAAGTCGGGTTTTTGGATGATGCTCGTAGATTAAATGTTGCTTTTAGTAGAGCTAAAAAGAAATTAATTTTTGTAGGTAACTCAAAAACTTTGACTGATCCTAGGTCTCATTATGATTTTCTATTTAATTATACTAATTTATTTAAAAATCTTATAAGAGCAGCTAAAGATAAAACAAAAGGAAACTTTATTAAAAATGGAGATGTATCATTCCAACAAAAGCTTAATGGGTCTAGTGGCTCGAATCTTACTGCTACAGATAATTTTGAGAAAATAAGATTAAAGTATAAAGTCGGTGATATTGTAAATGCCACATTCAAGAATAAAATTTATAAAAATGAAAAGATGCTTATGTTTTTCACTATTGATAGTTTTGATACGGCACTGTTTGAAGATCAAATGGAACCAGGATTTTTACAAAATAATTTAAATCTGGAGGCAGGCCAAACATATGACATGAAAATCCATCGATTTAATAATAGAAACAGACAGATATATTTATCAACATTAAATTACTTTTCAACGAATACTGAAGATATAGCATTTAAAAGCAAAGTCGCACAAATCAATAAAAGTAAAAGTCAGAAAGGTAAGGTTATAGGATGCCGAGATTATGGTTATATCTTACAACTGGAAAATGGATTGCAAGGCTTATTACATAATAAACAAAATAAATTCAATATCAAATTGAACCATAATGATGTTGTGTATGTAAAAGTGCATAGCATCGATTTTAAAAGAAAGAACATAAAATTTGCATTTTAAATGATACCACTGAAGATTGATTACGAAAAACTTTACCAGGAGTTAGAAAACCAAGGTAAAAAATTAACCGGATTGTTTGAACTCCAGTATCCAATTTATTGTGTTCATGCAACGATTTCTGATATAACTCCTGATCCACTTGATTATTTAGATGTTTTTATAATAGACATTATAAGAACAAATAATACACTTTTGCCTATAACAATTGGTTCTTTTCTAGGAGTGTCAAAAGACATTATTGAAATGAGAATAAACATTTTAAAAGGAGAAAGTTTAGTAGAGGAAAATGAATCAGGATTGCAAGTGTCTGATTTAGGATATAATATTTTTTTCAATAAAGTAGCTGAACGTATACATATAATTTCATATGATTTTTATATTGATGGAATAACTCATGAGCCACTGAACAAACAATTCTATAGAGCATATAGATCTAAACTCATTTCCGAGAATGATAAAGTACTGAGAACAAATAGATTTGGTGAATCATTTATTGAATGTGACATGAAGCCCGATATAGTACATACACCATTCAATAAAGAAAGGATTATAGAAAAACTAAAGAATATACCGATGGATATTCGTGATGAATTTGCTATTCCGATAGGTCTTAAGGATATAACAGATTTATCTTACACAAAGTTATCATTTCAAATATTGGTTGCAGCGAGTATTGCTGAAAATGGGGTATTAAAAGAAGTAATAGATGGATTTGCGAACCAAAGCTATATTGTAGGTAGGTCTTACTATGATGATGTAAGGCAATATATTACCAACTTTGAAGATAATATTAAGAGTAAAGTTCAAAATCTGGTATTCAAAGTTCATGAACGAAATTTAGGTTATAATGCAGAACAAAAAGTTGATTATATATTGAGTTCGAATTGGAGAGAAATTGATAGATATCCCAATCATGGAGATGATATTTTTCAATTTGATTTTGAAGGGATCAAACATATTTTAAGCAAAAAACTTAAAACGGTCATAGATACTGAACAAGATATAGAATTTTCAAAAGGTATTATTGAATTTCAGATTAGTAAGAAGACTTTACAAAAATCAAGCGACAGAAAATCTATTATTAGTAATTTGCTTCGCGGCCGTGATTATTTATTTGATTCAATGTTTAAAAATTTTAATGTTCAATTACTTTATATTTATTACTCACCCGCTGATGAAATCGTTGAGAAAATATTAGAAATAAGTTCTATTATAAAAGCTACAAGTTTTGATGATATTTCGGAAAAAAGGCTTCTTGAAAGATGTTCTGAATGTTCACTTTCTCTTAGACAAATATTAATTCTTGGCGGACATAATGACATTTTAGAAAAATTTGATATGGAGAAAAATATGATTTTAATTTAAAAATAATGGATTATAATTTAACACTTGAAGATGAGTTGAGAAGTGGTTTTTTTATAGCCAATTCCAGATACAATTTTAAGCGGATTAACAAGAAATATAATCATCTTTTTTTAGTTGACGAAGAAGAGAGAGGTTTGAGAGATGAGATTTTTACAATTATCCAAAACGCCCAAACTACTTTAAAAATTTGTACATTTATAATTACCGATGAAGAAATTGTCAAGGAGATACTTCATAAAGTGAATCAGTCAAACATTGCCATATTTATTATTACACAATTGGATATGGGGAAAATAAAAAACAGACAATTACGTAGAAGTACTCAAGATGATGATTTGTTTAATACTATAGATGTAAATAATCACCTCTCTAATGTGAAAAAGTTAGTTGATGCTGGTGTACACGTAAGAGCTGCTAATAATGTTCATGCAAAATTTATCATTGCCGACAGAACTAACGGAATGATTATGAGTTCAAATTTTACTACATATTCACTTACATTAAATGTGGAGTCTGGAGTTTACATTGATCGTGTGGCATCTGCTGAACTGGACCAATTGTTTGACACAATTTATCAAGTTGGTACTTCTTACAGTACATTTTCTACAATAAATAAGAAGAACAAGATCTTTACATCAGAAAATGAACTCGATATAAACTCTAAACATTTACCTAAAAGTGAATCGAATTTGAGATATACATATAATGAATTAAATAATTCGCTTTATGAAGAAATTATAAACATTATTGCAAATGCTGATGAATATGTATTTATTTCGTCATATTCTATAATTGCTTTGGATAGATTACCTGAATTTTTATCCGCAGTTACAAATGCCATTGAAAGAGGTGTTTGGATAGGAGTATTTTGTCGCGGAATGAATAGTCGTCTCGATCATTTAGAATCTTGTAGATTATTAAAAAGTTTGGGTTGCCATATTATGGCTGATTTGTATAATCATTCTAAAGGGGTTATATCAGAGAAAAATGGTATGTTGTTTACAGCTAATATCGATGGTAAATATGGCCTTATTGAAGGTTTTGAGGTTGGCTATGTATTAAGTGAACAGCAGCAAGAAGAATTTTTGGATTTTCATAAGTATTTAATGGATAATAATATTTATCTCTTTAAAACTGATGTAAAACGTAAAATAATCTTTGAAACATTTAAGTTTTATGAGCAACTTAGAAGCCATAAAACTCCCTTTGATTCTAATGATCTCGAGTTTTTGATTAAACCAGTTCATAAAGATAGCTTTAAAGAGATCTCTGAATCTTTACTTTTTTTAGGAAAAAAAATTGAGAATGGACTAACTAAACATATTCTCATTGTAGATCACGCTTGTTACGAGTGTAATTTTTCTAATAATAAAATTACACCGCTCAGGACAATTAATTACCCAAATGAAATTGAAAAATATTTCATTAAATATTCTAATCTTAAAGTAAGTTACATCAATGAATAATTTTGAAAACAATTTAACACATTGGAATAATCTTGCCATGTCAGGTGAGTTTGATAATGCACAGAAGTTTTACTATGATCAACTCTTTGATACAATTATAGAAAAATTTGTTACAAAGCATGAAGGTTCATTACAAAGAGGAGGATTACTTTTTTCCATGTTGGGTTTCTCTCCTGAACCTATTATTTTATCTGCTCGATTGATTCAACCTGATAGTCATGTTATTTTTACAACAAATAATAAAGAGTCTAATAACAGTGGAGATATTATCGAAAGGTTTTTGGAACATAGTTATTCTATTAATTATCTCTCAAATGAAGATTTTAATATTGTTTACAGCGCACTAAAAGAAACAGTTATTCAAAATCCTAAATCCCAGATTGTTATCGACATTACTGGAGGTAAAAAATCAATGGTTGCTGCAGCTGCAATTTTTGGAAAAGACTTTGGGTGTAATGTGATCTATGTTGATTTTGAACACTACATTAAAGAGTTACGAAAACCTTTACCTGGGTCTGAAATGATGAAATTAGTATATAGTCCAAATATTAATCAACCCGAAATTTTTCTGTAATGAAGCATCATATATGTTTAGTAGGTGGACAAATATTACCCCTTTACATGGGAATTGTCGAGAGTAATCCAGATACGATACATTTTTTCTGATTATCCGTTTATGCACCTGTTATATTCGCAATTACTATTCTGTCAAAGAGTTTGTCTCCAAAATACCGTCTGTTTAATTTGTAAATAAACTCGTTGAGATACAACTGTAAGTATT
>NZ_JACLCT010000068.1:0-8606 GCF_014218915.1 Chryseobacterium sp. C2(2020) | reverse complement strand
AACCAAAAGCTGCCGAAGGTTCCGTTCAACAGGGTTTTCATTGTTCGTGCTGCGCACGCAACGAAAACTTAGCTATTATGTGTAGTTTTTTTGTATATTTGTCAGATGAAATTATCAGATTAGCATATTTACTTTACGCAACGTATAGGAAGAGAATAGTTTAGTACTATTCTTTGTCTCCTTATTGTCTTATTGTAAATTAAATATGTTAAATAATGAAAAATTTCTTCGAAAG
Source organism: Chryseobacterium sp. C2(2020) (assembly GCF_014218915.1). NCBI lineage: Bacteria > Pseudomonadati > Bacteroidota > Flavobacteriia > Flavobacteriales > Weeksellaceae > Chryseobacterium > Chryseobacterium sp. C2(2020). Next base: position 8,371 of record NZ_JACLCT010000068.1, on the reverse strand, counting down.
TCCTTTTAAAGGAAAAATAATCAAAGACCACATAACTAATCCCAATATAATTTCGGGTAAATATTCTTATTATTCCGGTTATTATCACGGTCATTCATTTGATGATTGTGCTCGTTATCTGTTTCCGGACAGGAATGATGTCGATAAACTAATTATCGGTTCTTACTGCTCAATAGGGAGTGGTGCAAGTTTCATAATGGCAGGTAATCAAGGTCATAAATATGATTGGATTTCCAGTTTTCCATTTTTTTATATGTCTGAATTTGATGTTTTCAGTAAAAGCCAAGATGGATTTCAAAAAGCAGGAGATACAGTTGTTGGGAATGATGTTTGGATTGGTAGTGAAGCTATGATAATGCCAGGAGTTCAGATAGGAGATGGAGCTGTTATTGGCAGTCGTGCTTTGGTTACAAAAGATGTTGAACCTTATTCAATTGTAGGGGGAAATCCAGCCAAATTAATAAAAAAGAGATTTAGCGATGATGACATCCAAAAGTTGCAGGAAATGAAATGGTGGGAATGGGATGAGGAAAATCTTTTTGAAGCAATGCCAATTCTTTGTTCAAATAAAATCGATTTGTTGTACAAGTTTTTTAGAAAAATGAAATGATAAAAAGAAGGTTCCGGAATTCGGAGCCTTTTTGTTTTAACTGCGTTTGCGGCTAAAATTACACATAACGGGAAACGCATTGGCGAAGTGGCGGATAAATTGGACAAAAAGTTCAATTTAGCGAGAACGTAGCCGATGTGTTTCCACAGAGCTAACTTACAAATAAAAAGCGAATGTGGAACACATTCGGCGGAATAAAATGCAGAAACTTTCAATTTAGCACTTAACCTGCCATTTTGCCAATGCGATGTTGAACTAAACCTCCGGTAGCTTTTCTCCTCGCTGTTTTATTAATTTTGGTAAAACATCAATAAAATCTATAAAATGGCTACAAAAAAAAATCTCCGGAGGAGTTAAGGGTAAATAAACTTTTAAACCGTGCCTCGAGTGAAGTTAACGGTTTTGCTGAACTGCTGCAACGCTTCGAGCGGAATATTTCCATCCTGGGGCGTAGCGGTAAAACCTTCGATAATTATTCCCGTCATGTGGCAGCCCTGGCGCTGCGTTTCAAAACCCTGCCCACCGAGCTGGATCCCGAACAGGTAAAGGATTATCTGTTTGAACTCCAGCAGCGCTCCAAAACGCCTTCTCAGTCGTATTTTAAGCATACCGTCTACGGCCTGCGGTTCCTGCTGAAGACAGAAGGCTTGCCCTACAGCCATCTGCACCTTCCCTCCATTGCTAAAGTGAACAAACTGCCGACTGTTTTAAGCCGTCAGGAAGTTTGGCGCATGCTTCAAACTGCAGAACTCCTGAAGCACAAACTGCTCATCGGTCTTCTATACGGCTGCGGCCTGCGCTGCATGGAAGTCAGGAATATTGAACTCCGGCATCTGGACTTTGACCGGAAGATGCTGCATATCGTTCAGGGAAAAGGCAGCAAGGATCGGTATGTTCCCTTGTCCGGGCATTTAATTCGCGGACTGAAAACCTTCATCAGTATTGAAAATCCGCAGCGGTATTTATTCAATGGGAACCATAACAGGAATGTGGAAGAGATCGATCAGTCAGGCTCCCCCAGACCGGATTTCGATTCCCGCTACAGCCAGCGCGGCGTTCAGTGGGTGATTAAAACCATTTCTAAAAAGGCTGGCATCACCAAAGACGTTCATACCCACACCCTTCGACACAGTTATGCGACACATCTGTTGGAAGACGGTGTTCCCATCATTATGGTTCAGAAACTTTTGGGGCACGAGCGCATTGAGAGTACAATGGAATACCTTCATGTCTGCCAGCTCTCGGATCAGCAGCCACACAGTCCTCTGGATACCGTTTTTGCCTTATGCAGCAAAAATGCAGGCCCGAAGTAAAGGCGGAACTGTCGCTGAAGTCCTTCGCAAAATCAGTTTACCGGTTCAAGACTTTACGGTTCATCAGGAAAAGACCTTGCGGGCATTGTCCAACTGTCGGACTTCTGCCTTGGGTGGTCATATTGATGCGTGTGACGGTTGCGGAAATCTTTCCATCAGCTACAACTCCTGCCGGAACCGGCACTGTCCGCTGTGCCAGGGACACAAAAAGGAAGAATGGATACACAAGCGCGAACAGGACCTGCTGCCGTGCACCTATTATCATGTGGTTTTCACGCTTCCGGAAGAGCTGAACGCTTTGGCAGTCCCAAATCCCAACCTCACCTACAAGACTTTGTTTGAAAGCGCTTGGGCCACTTTAAACCAGTTCGGCAAAACCGAAGGAATCCAGTTGGGAATGATTGCCATTCTTCATACCTGGGGACAGAACCTGAGTCTGCATCCGCACCTGCACTGCATTGTTCCGGGCGGTGGTATCAATAAACAGGGGAAATGGAGAAAGAGAGTAAGAACCGACAAATACCTGTTTCCGGTAAAGGCGCTGAGTAAAGTGTTCCGGTCAAAATATCTCGCCCTGTTGCGGGCTTCAATGGATGTTGAAACCGCTTTGGCAGAGAAGCTCTTCTCCAAAAACTGGGTTGTCTATGCCAAGCGGCCTTTTGGCGGCCCGAAACAGGTGATCGAGTATCTGGGACGCTACACGCACAAGGTGGCCATCAGCAACCACCGCATCAAAGAAGTGACGGATAAAGAGGTCCGTTTTAGCTACAAGGATTACCGCAAAGGCGGAGAGAAAAAAGAAATGAGCATGCCCAATGCCGAGTTTGTACGGCGCTTCAGCCTGCATATTCTGCCGAAAAGGTTTGTGCGGATCCGCCATTACGGAATTTTAAGCAGCAGCTGGAAACGCGGGAAACTGCAGCGTTTACAGTCAGCTTTAAACATCCGGATTCCGGAAGCAGAACCCAAAACTTTGCTCAATAAATGCCGGTGCTGCGGGGAGGGAAACCTGGTGACCATTGCCGTTTTCGGGCAGCGCGGTCCGCCGCAGGATTTTCTTTTCGTCACCCAACCTTTATCTGCGAAATAACCTTTGCGGGTAAGGGAATCTGTGTTCTGCAACGCAGAAAAACAGCAGGAAACCACTCCAAAGGGCTACCAAAGCCACAAAAAAAGCAGTACTTCTAAAAAAACTGCTTTTGTGTATCTAAATTCCTAAAACGACAACTCCATAGACTGCCAAAAAACCGCTGAAAAGCTCCCGAAGCTTCCGTTCAACGGGCTTTCATTGTTGGCTTTTCAAGCCCAACCAAAGCTTAGTTATTATGTGAAGGAATTTTTAGTATCTTTGTATTCAAATAATTCACATTTTATGTATTTCAGCAAGCCTTGGTAATTAAAAATTAAAGTAAATTATTAAATCGTCTTTTTGAGACGGTTGCTATTTGGTACGTTAATTTTTAATTTAAAATAAGGTAATAATGAAAAATATAAAACCCTTAACTTTTCCGTTTAATTCGGAAAATAATACATCCATAAAACAAAGTCTTTTTCGATTTCGAGAATATTTTGATTCTTCTACAATTGTTGGTTTAGGCGAAAACTCACATTTCATAAAAGAGTTTTTTACATTCAGGCATCAAGTTATTGAGTTTTTAGTAACTGAATGTGATTTTGACACCTTGGCATTTGAGTTTGGTTTTTCTGAAGGATTAGAAGTTGATAAGTGGATAAAATCACAAATTCCATTCGACGATTTGGATAAGTTACTGTCACACTTTTATTATCCAAATGAGTTTAAAGATACTTTGCTATGGCTTCGTCGGTATAATCAAGACAATAATAATCAAATTACCTTTTTAGGTGTGGATATTCCTAAAAATGGAGGTTCTTATTTTCCAAACTTTCGTATTGTATCTGATTATTTGCAAAGACTTTCAATCGTTTCTTCTGATGTCTTACAGAAGATTTTAAATCTTGCTGAGAAATTTGATTTCTATTCGACTTCTCAGCTTGCGTTAAATTTATCGCTTTTTGATGAAGCTGAACATAATGAATTAAAAGCATTGCTATTAAAAGTTTACATTCGTTTGATTACTCTTCAACCAAAATTAGAAAGTTTAGAATTTCAATCGATAGTTCATCAAGTTAAAGGCTTGATTTATATGAATTATAATGCTGATGCTATGGAAAGTTTCATTACTGAAAGGGGAATTGAAGGAGATATGGGAGCAAAAGACCAGTATATGGCAGAAAGCATTGATTGGTTTTTGAAAAATTCACTTGGTAAAAAGATTATTTTGGTTGCCCACAATGCTCACATTCAAAAAACTCCGGTAGATTTTGATGGATTTATTAGTTGTTATCCAATGGGGCAAAGACTTTCGATGACTTTTGGAGAAAAATATAAAGCATTTGCAATAACTAATCTACGTGGAGAAACTGCGGCATTGTATCCTGATAATGATTATCAATTTGGCTTTAGGGTTGATAAATTTCCACTTGATTTTCCAGAGTCGGATTCTGTTGAATTTATTATGCAAGAATTTGGAGGAAAAGAATGCTGTTTACTAATGAACAGAAGTACGGAATTAAAAAATTGTAATAAGATTCGATTTGATTCGATGTGCCTAAAAACTGAAATAGAAGAAGCTTTTGACGGAATTTTTCTAATAGAAAAATCAACTGTTTCAGAAGTAGTGGATTGAGAATTTATAAATTTAATTTCGAAACGGCACTTTCTTTTTGGAGGTGCCGTTTTATTCTTTCACATAACGGTTTGGCGCTTGGCGCAGTGGCGGATTTTGGAGCACAAAACTGTCAATACACCACAAAAGTTGATGCGAGGTAGAATGTTCAATTAACCACGTCACCCGCCATTGAGCCAAACGCCTGTTACCTGCTGGCATTCTTTTAAATTATATTCAAGTCTTTAAATACTTTTTTGGTAATTTCTTTTCTGCAACTTCCGAAATCAGACCTTTTCATTTTTCTGTCTTGTAAAAGTCTTGTTGCAAAAATATAAGTCCCATTTTTGGTCTCAATGTACCCTGTCCACCAACCTGTATTGATGTTATTTTCCCTTGTCCAACCTGTCTTAGCCCTTATAGTATATTCTTCATTTTGTTCCGTAATCATTACGTTTTTAACAATGTCAATATTTCGCTTAGAAAAGGGTAATTTTTCTTCATAAAAAGATTTTACAAATTCGACCTGATTTTTAGGCGAAATTGCAAAGTCTCCAAAATTCCAAAAATCGGCTTCAGTTTGGGATAAATTATTGTTTCCATACTTGCTCTCTGCGAGGTGTTTTCTATAGGTATCTTTTCCGATTTTCTTTGCAAGTTCTACAAAAACCCAACCTGCTGATAATTCAAAGGCTTCTTTGACTGGCATATCGTGATAAATTTCGGGTCTATAACCATACTTAACTGTATCTGTACTACCAACCCATTTTATTATTTCGTTTTCATCTTTGATAGTATTAGTTTCAAGAGCAATCAATAAATTTATAATCTTGAATGTAGATGCTGGAAGCGTTTCAATTTCTAATCCAACTGTGTCCGATACAATCCATTTATCATTTCTAATGTCATAAATAGCAATTGTGCCTTCAACTCCGCAACTGTCAAAATAATTTTGGAAGTCGCCCCGTATATTTATGTCGTTCTTAGCCAAAATATTTGATTTTCCATCTGCTTGTCTGTTAGACGAACATCCATAAATAAGGAAAAGTGTTACAATAAAAGAAAATAAACTTTTTGATTTCATTAGTTTCTTGAATTTACGGTTTGGTTTTTTATGCTTGCAGGTAACGTTTGGCAAATTGGCGATGGAGCCGACTTTTAGCACAAATGTTGAATAGAATTACTAATCTTCAACATTGCACAAAAGTTCAATAGAAGTACTTCACCGGCTCTATTGCCAATTTGTTTGTTATGTGCCGTTTTATTCCATTTTATACATTTAACAATTGCTGAAACGTAAAGTCGGGTTTAAACATTTCAATTTCGTTTTGAGTTGATTCTTCTTGTGCTTCTTTGCCATAGATAAACATTTGCTGTTCATAATTTTTAACAGCCTCTTCAATGCTATTAAATTTTCCATCGGCTAGATTATCAGACAATATCAAGGCATCCACCAACCCACTATTTACTCCCTGCCCTGCAAAAGGCGGCATCAAATGTGCGGCATCCCCAATCATTGTTATGGGTAATGGGCGCTTGCTTTTCCAAGGCTTTTCTAAAGGAAATATCCGTGTAGCCAATCCTACAAATGACAACGTCGTATGAATCAATTCTTTGTAGCGTTCGTCCCAATCGGAAAATTCTTTCAGAAGAAAATCAACGACACTATTTCTGTTTTGAAAATCTACCTGCGTTTGGTTTTTCCATTCATCAGGTGTTTTAAAACTTATTCCAAAATGCAATGCACCATTATTATTGGGGTTAGCAAATAATAAATTACCTTGGTGAGATGCCATTAGCCGGTTTCCATTGCATAGCTGAAAAAATCCAGGACAGTTTATCTCTGGTTGATGAATATCGGCTTGTATATTGAAAGTACCTGTTTCTTCAACTTCCGTGTCGGTAACAAATTTTCTTACCTTGGACATCCCGCCATTGGCAAGAATAACCAAATCTGCTGTTTCACTCGGTTTATTCTCAAAAGTTAGTGTCCACTTCTTCTTACCAGGTTCAAGCATAACAAGTTTTCTATCCCAAATAACCGTGTCGTTTTCTAAACTATTCAACAAGATAGCCCTTAAGTCATTTCTGTTTATTTCAGGATTGTCAAATCGATTTTCGGGCTTTACATTTTTTGTGGATAAAATATTGCCTTTTTCATCAGCAATATTTACACCCATTGGTAAGGCTAAGTCATAATAAGTTTGTAACAATCCCGCTTTTTTCATTGCTTCCTGACCTGAACCTTTGTGTAGGTCAAGGGTTCCACCAAAAATTCTTGCCTCTCGGTCGTTGTCTCTTTCGTAAACTGAAACGTCTATGCCGTTTTGCTGTAATAATTTTGCCATAGTCAGTCCAACGGGTCCACCACCAATTATTGCAACGTTCTTATCACTAAGTAAATTCATTTGTTTGTCTGTATCTATTCGCATTGTCATTCAAAAATGGCACATAACGGTCAAGTATAAGCGTAGTGCGGGATTTCGGAGCAATTCACTGTCCGCCCACCACAAAGTTTCTTAGGAGCAAAAATGCTCAAATTTAGCAGTTCAGCCCGCATTACGCTTATACAATGTTGGCGGTAGTTTTTTTTATTCAATTCTCCTTAATACCCCCTTTAATTTTGCTTCAACTCCAAGATTATCAAAAAGTTTTTCAGTCAATGTTAATGTCTTCTTGAAAGCTGTTTTAATATCTGTCGGATCTAATTCTGATGTTGTCTCCTGAAATAACGAATACCAATCTGGGTCTATGTCTTTTTCCAAGCTTTTTGTTGGACTTTCCCAATGTTTGGTTTGGTATGTTTCAATTCTTATTAACCAAAGTAAATATTTTTGAACATTTGATAAGCTTTGGTAAGCGTGAGCAAATTCCTGTCGTTTAATTAAGTTGCTTGTTGTAAGTAAAACATTCAACAATGATTGGCTCAACCACAGGATATTTTCATTTGTTGTTCGATCAGGTACTTTAGTTTTTATTTCTTTGAGCGTGTTAGTCAATAAATCTTCTTTATCTACTAAAATCATCTTGTCAAAGTCGCTAAACTCTACCAAACCGTCCCACGATTTGATAACTTCCATTTGGTCGTTTGTCAAAAAATGAAACTCCCCCCTTATCATATTTTCAAAAATGGCAACTTCACTTCCATACTCGTTGGTAAAATATAATGCCAAAGGATGAATTTGGCTTACCCAATTTTCAGCGGAAAAATTTTCTTTATCCTTCAAGAAGATGTAGAATTCAATATCTGAATATTTGTCCCCTTCATTTTTGGTAAATGACCCGTACATAAATACGGCAGAAATATTTTTATCATTTTGAGCTATTGACTTTGTTTTGTCAATCATTTGTAACTGTGTCATTTTCTAATTTTTTAATATTAACAATCGCCCTTTCTACTTTGCGTATTAAAGGATATTTCAATTCTTATTCTATCTTACAGTTACTTATAGCTTCATTTTCTTGAATGTTTTTCGTTGTTAATTGTTTCTTCAAATTACCGCCAAAAAAGTATTTGTGTCAGTGCGGGCTACTGCGAACCAAAAGTGGAAATACAAACCACATTGAGCAAAAATGCTTTTTCAGATTTCTAAATTACTAAAAAAAGGAATATGAAAAGCATTTTGCGGATATTGTTAACTGAATTCTCAAAGAATATATTCACCCCGCATTGCACAAATACACTGTTGAACTAAACCTTCGGTAGCTTTCTCAGCGCTATATTTAGTTACTTTGTAAAACTAATTAAAAATCAGTAAAAT
>NZ_JACLCT010000067.1:0-9005 GCF_014218915.1 Chryseobacterium sp. C2(2020) | reverse complement strand
ATTTTTTGAGCTTTGAGGGCTCAAAATTTTTCAGAATAACTTTTCTACTTACACAGTTAGTAGGACACTACCTTAAACCTCCACAATCAGCTCCCTCTCAAATCCATTATACTTTTCCGAAATGTAACCATGCGGATTGCAGATAATCTCCGTCTCCCCTATTTTGTATCTTTTCGGCGTGTGAATATGCCCGTGAATCCAATACAGCGGTTGATATTCCAAGATAAAATCCTCCAGATTGGAAACGTATGCGGAAGTTAACGGATCATTTTTAAAATGTTCCGGGCTCGACTGTAAACTCGGGGCATGATGAGTAACCACAATATTCTTCATGCCCTTTGAATTTTCAAGACTTTCTTTTAACCACAATCTCGAAAACTGATGAATTTTATAAATATCTATCGACCTCATCTTTGAATACGAAGGATCTCTTTTAATTTTCTTATAATCGTTCATTCCTTGCTGACAGACAAATCCGTAGTATCTCGGATCTCCGAAAACAGAAAAATCCGTCCACAACGTTGCGCCATGAAAACGAATCCCATCAATATCTGCAAAACCGTCTTCCAGCACAAAAACATTGGAATTTTCTGCGGCAGCTTTTATTTTATTTAACGTTTTAGGATAAGAACCTTTATAATATTCATGATTTCCCAACACATAAATCACAGGTTTATCGGGAATCTTTGTTTTGATCCATTCAATTCCTTTCGTTCCCAAATTAACATCTCCCGCCAAAACAACGACATCGGCTTGATCAAAAGATAATTCCGACATTCCGAATTCCTGATGCAGATTGCTGATGATTTGTATTTTCATGGTGCTAAAAAGATGACATGTATTAAAATTTACAAAAACTTTATTAACTAACTTTGATATACTTATAAAGTTAAATGCTTTACTTTTCAAGTTTCTTTACTCCAGTTAACCAAGTTTTAAGCTCTTCCAAGATCTTACTATCTCTTATTTCTTGTTCCTCAATCATTTCCTTTCCTAACTTCTTCACAAAAATATTTTTCACCAACCATCCTTTTTCTTTGTTAAAATTTCCTTCAAGATATTTCCGCCCCGCCCCACGAGTTCTGCAAGCATTGATTACAATATCAATATTTTCATATTCTTTTAATAAATTATTAATTTTTTTTACTTGATTTATATCGTCTCCCGCGCTGACGAAAGCTATATACAAATTATCAACTTCGAAGACAGTACATATATCACCTTTCTTAAGATCAAATTCTTTATTGAGGTAATTATTAGAAATCCATTCAGCTATTAGCTTAACTTTTGTTGTTTTTCCTGTTTTACTTACTCCTCTTAAAGTGAACATTTTTTTCATTTATTATCTTTTATAAGCTAATATAAAAATAAACTTATTGTTAATTTAATTATGAACAAAAGAATCGACAAAATTTGCCGATTCTTTCAATATATAATTTAGTTTAAAGTAGGTCAGTTTACGAAACAGCGATTTCAGATTCTGCGATTTTTATATTTTTAAAGATGAAAAAACACAACATTATTAATGCAAAAACAGCATAGCCGATCAGAATAATCAGGCTCAAATTTCCCACCGCCAATTCTGAAGGAAAAATCTGGCTCATCAACGTCATAAAAGACAACCCGATTCCTGCGCCTAAAAAATAGCTTGTCGAACTCAGACTCGAAGCCACTCCGTAAGAGGAAGGATTTACATCCTGAATTCCCAAGACAGACAAAGCGGTAAAACAAAACGTCATCCCTATTCCTGAAATGCATGCTGCACCTAATAAAACCATTGACAAAGGATGCCCGAAATAAATGGAAACCAACAACGCCAAAGCTCCGCTTAACATGAAAATCCAGCCCAAAATTCCCATCTGCGAAGAATTTAATCTTTTGGCAACATGAGGAAGAATAAATTTTGCCACCAAAGCAGACATAACACTGAAAGGAACCAACATCAGTCCCGCCGAAGCCGCACTGTGATTCATATCTTTTTGCAACATCAGCGAAATTAAAAACAAAAATCCGATGAAAAAAGCGCCTAAAGCCACAAAAGCCAGATTGGAAACTACCAGAGAAGAATGTTTTAACAATTTTAAATCAATCAATGGTTGGGAAACCGATTTTAAACGGAAAACGACAGAAGTCAGTAAAATAACCGCCAAAATTAACGAACCTGCAACCAATAAAGTCTGTTCTTTGATGTGAACCAACTCATGCGTTCCGTATGTTAAGCTCAATAAACCTAAAACCAGTAGAATTCCAGACAGAAGATCTGTTTTTTGGGACACTCCTTTCTCATCTTTCGGAAGATACTGATACGCGAAAATCAACGTGATGAAAAGAATCGGAACATTGATTAAGAAAACCCAATGCCAACTCAGATACGTACTGATGATTCCCCCTAAAGAAAGTCCGCTTCCGGAACCAATCGCAGCAAAAGAACTGAAAATCCCGATCGCACGGTTTCTCTCCTGATCTTCTTTAAAAGTATTCGTCACAATCGACATTGCCGAAGGCATAATGAAAGCCGCTCCCAATCCCTGTAAAGCCCTAAAAATAGCTAAAGTTCCAAAACTTTCAGACAAACCCGCTCCCAGAGAAGTCAGCATAAAAAGGAATAATCCCAAAAGAAAAATTTTCTTTCTTCCGATCTGATCGGAGAGTTTTCCCCCGATAATCAGAAAGCCTCCAAAAAATAATACATATAAAGTCTGAAGCCATTGTACAGTTTCTGCACCAATCCTGAATTGCTGTTGAATAGAAGGAATTGTGAGATTGATAATGGCAATATCCAAAGCCTCTACAAATGTTCCTACCGATGCTAAAATCAAAATCAAATTCTTTCTCTCCATATAGTTCAATTATGCTGCAAAATTAAAATTAATAGAACGTATATAAAAATTTAAACTAAAATTAAGAACATATTTAATATAATTCAATTTAAAAAAGAACAAATAGTCTTATATTTGAAATTAATTCTTCAAAAACAGAACAGATGGCAACAGAAAATTATATACTCGACGAAAAAGACCTTTCCATTCTCAGAATTTTACAGAAGGATGCGAAATTAAGCGTCCGAGATATTGCGGCAAGAATTAATCTTAGTCCCACTCCTACTCACGAAAGAATCAAACGAATGGAAAAACTGGGAATCATTAAAGAATATACTACTGTTGTTGACCGTAAAAAAGTGAACAAGGGAATGATGGTAATCTGCATGATCGCGCTGAATGTTCATAACAAAAAAACCGCAGGAAAATTCATTGAGGAAGTAGGAAAACTGAAAGAAGTGGTTGAGTTCTACAACATCAGCGGAGATTTCGATTTTATGCTGAAAATTCTCGCTCCGAATATGGATGAATTTCATGAATTTTTCGTGAACAAACTCTCTGAAATTGAAGGAATCGGACAGACAAAAAGTATTTTTGTGATGAACAGCATTAAGGAAAGTTCCCAGATTTTGTAATTGAAATTAAAAAAACTACAATCCTTTCTCCATCTCTTTTTTGCTGCAATCCTCACAAATTCCGCTTACCAGAAAGTTATACTGATTGATGATAAAATTCTCCGGAAGCCGAATTTCAGGAACGACATTCTCTATGCAGGTAACCGATTTGCATTTCTCGCAGTTAAAATGCAGATGATTGTGATGATGTATCTCGGAACAGCCTCTGCATTTCGCAAAATTTACCACACCATCCACATTTACAATTCTGTGAACACTGCCCTCTTCTTCCAGTCTTTCCAACACTCTGTAAATCGTGACGCGATTGCACAAATTGCCCAGTTTCAGTTGAATATCTGCATGTGATAACGCATGATCAGATTCTGTTATCAGCTTCAGAATCTCGGTTTTTGCCTGTGTACTTCTTGTCTGTTTCATATAATTAATGCAACAAAGTTGCGATAATAAATTTTAATTCCTACTTTTGCAACAAAGTTACAATAAGAATAATGAAAACAAAAATCTTAGATCTTATCGGTATTTCTGCGGCGGTTCTCTGCCTGATCCACTGCATTATTTTCCCTTTGCTGATGGTTGTTCCGCTGGGTATTTCCCATAATCCCTATATTGATTTGGCATTTCTGCTCGCCGGAATTATCGTGGTTTCAAAAATAACCAGAAATATCCGCTCAACCGCTCTGAAATTGCTTTTCTGGGCTTCTGTTGCACTCATCGCAATTTCAATCAGTCTGGATTTTATTTTCCATATTCATTCTGAACTGATTTATGCAGGTGCAACCGGACTTATTACTGCACACCTCATCAATTTCAAAAATCATAAACATTAAAAAATCATTCAGATATCATGCAAAAAAGAATTCCTGTAACGGTTTTAAGCGGCTTTTTGGGTGCCGGAAAAACCACACTTCTTAATCACGTTCTTCACAATAAAGAAAACCTGAAGGTTGCAGTGATTGTAAACGACATGAGCGAAGTAAACATTGACGCACAGTTGATAAAAAACGAAAACACAATATCCAGAACCGAAGAAAAACTTGTGGAAATGAGCAACGGATGCATTTGCTGCACTCTTCGTGACGACCTTCTTATTGAAGTAGAACGTCTCGCAAAAGAAAACCGTTTCGATTATCTGCTGATTGAAGGAACCGGAATTGCGGAACCTGTTCCGATTGCCCAGACTTTCTCTTATGTGGACGAAGAAAGCGGTATCGATCTTTCCCGATTCAGCTATATTGATACAATGGTAACGGTTGTAGACTGTCTTCATTTCTTCAAAGATTTCGGTTCCAGCGAATTATTGACTGATAGGGATCTTACCGATATTGAGGGCGATAACAGAACCATTGTAAACCTTCTTACAGATCAGGTAGAATTTGCCAACATCATTGTTCTGAACAAAACAGATCTCGTAACGGAAGAAACAGTGAACTTTCTGAAAGCTGCCATTAAAAAACTAAATCCGGATGCAAAATTCATTACCTCCGAATTCGGGAAAATTAATCCTCAGGAAATTCTCAATACAGGACTTTTTGATTTCGAAACCGCTCAAAATTCTGCAGGATGGCAGAAAGAACTTCAAAATGAACATCATACACCGGAAACGGAAGAATATGGATTGAGCTCTTTTGTTTTCAGAAGCAAAAAACCATTTCATCCGGAACGCTTCTGGAATTATCTTGGTCAAAAGTATCCGGAAGGTGTTATGCGTGCAAAAGGGCTCTTCTGGCTTGCTTCCAGACCGGACGATGCGCTTAATTTTTCTCAGGCAGGAGGCTCTTTCCGAATGGAGAAGGCAGGAGTATGGTGGTGCAGTATGCCGATGAGTCAGCGGGAAATGTATCAGTCTTTCTCCGAAAACAGAGATTTTATCGAAAATAAATGGGACAAAGACTGGGGAGACCGGATGAACGAAATGGTCTTCATTGGTCAGGATTTAAACAGAGAACAGATGATAAAGGATCTGGAAAGATGTCTCCTGAAAGACAATGAGAAGTATATGTTTGATCAGAATATATCATTTGAAGATCCTTTTCCTAAAAATATTTAATTATGAAAAACTCATCAAACCAGCCTTTCGATGCCATCATTATTGGCGGAAGTTACTCCGGATTATCTGCAGCAATGGCTTTAGGAAGATCTTTAAGAAAAGTTCTGATTCTGGACAGCGGAAATCCCTGCAATGCACAGACACCTTTTTCGCATAATTTCATTACACAGGACGGAAAAAAGCCTGCTGAAATTTCCAAAACAGCCCTTGAACAGGTTCTGAAATACGAAACGGTAACCTTCCTTCAGCAAAAAGCAACAGAAGCGAAAAAAACAGATTTTGGGTTTGAAATAAAAACAGAAACGGAAATATTTTCATCCAAAAAAATCATTCTTGCTACAGGAATTCGGGATCTTTTTCCTGATATAAAAGGATTTAAAGAATGTTGGGGTATCTCTGTAATTCATTGCCCTTACTGTCACGGCTACGAATTCAGGAACCAGAAAACGGCAATTTTGGCAAACGGTGAAAAAGGATTTCACCTTGCAGGACTGGTAAGAAATCTTTCGCAGGATCATCTGATGTTACTGACGAACGGAAAGGCTGATTTTCCGGAAGAGCAAATGTCTGATTTAAAGAAAAACAATATTTCTATTGTGGAAGAAAAAGTAACGGAAATTGTTCATCGGGAAGGGAATCTTTCTGAAATTATTTTTGCGGACGGAACTTCTCTTCCGATGAATGTACTCTATGCACCTCCGGCTTTTGAACAGCACTCGCATATTGCTGCACAACTGAACTGCGAATATACGGAGACAGGACATATTAAAACCGATTCTTTTCAGAAAACAAGTGTTGACGGTGTTTTTGCGTGTGGAGATAATTCTTCGCCCATGCGCTCGATAGCTCATTCCGTTTATACAGGAAGTGTTTCGGGAAGTATGCTGAATCTTCAGCTTGTACAGGAAAATTTTTAAAAACGAAAAGAAACATCTACTATAAATTTATCTGAACTTTATTTAAACAAAAATTTAACGATTCCTTTTTATCAAACAGGTTAACGTTAAATTCATATAAATCAGAAAAATAAGCTTTAAATTAACCTCAAAATACCAGCAATGAACAGACGGAAATTCCTGAGCGGTTCTGCTCTTTTAACAGGGGCATTCTCATTGAATCCATTCGATTTATTCGGAAAAAATTCTGAAGAAAAACTCAGCTTCAAAGGAAAAAAAGCAAAGAATATTATCTTCATGATCAGCGACGGAATGAGCAACGGAACACTTTCCATGGCAAATCTCTATTCCAAAAATATTTTGGGACGGGAAAGCAACTGGATGCATCTTTATCTGGAAAACAGAGTTTCGAGAGCTTTGATGGATACTGCTTCTGCAAGTTCTATCGTTACCGATTCTGCTGCGGCAAGTTCTTCTTTCGGGGGCGGATTCCGTGTAAACAACGGTTCTCTGAATGTAGGCGTGAACGGAGAACAGTATCTTCCGATCTGGCAAAAATTTAAAAAGAAAGGTAAAAAAGCGGGATGCGTAACCACTGTAACCATTACCCATGCCACTCCCGCCGGATTTTGCATCAATTCTGCCAAAAGAAGCGCGGAGCCTGAAATCGCCGAGATGTATGCGGAACTGGGTTTTGATGTAATGATGGGAGGTGGTGATGAGTTTTTCAATGCTGAAAAAAGAAAAGATAAAATAGATGTCTATTCTTCCTATAAAAATAAAGGCTACCAAATCCTGAAAAACCGATCGGATCTTCAAAATACGGATAAGAACAAACCTATTCTGGGTGTTTTTACCACTGGTGCTCTTCCCTATTCCATCGACCGAAAAAATATGCCGGAGCTGCAAAAAACTACTCCGACTCTTGCTGAAATGGCTAAAACGGCCATCGATCATCTGAAAGATCATAAGGAGGGTTTTGTTTTACAGATAGAAGGCGGAAAGGTAGACTGGTCGGCTCACGCCAATGATGTGGCTGCGCTTATTCATGATCAGATTGCGTTTGATGATGCCATAAAAACAGTCATGGATTTTGCAGAAAAAGACGGAAACACTCTGGTTATCATAACGACAGACCACGGAAATGCCAATCCGGGAACCATTTACGGAGCAGATGCCACAAAAAATTTCGACAGCATTGCCAATTATCAGTTTACAAATGAATATCTGCTGAATACTATTCGTCCCGATTTTAATCTGCAGCAGGTGAAAGACTGGATATTTACGAACAACCGTTTTTCAGTGTCAGATGAAGAAGCGAATCATCTGCTTAATTTTTACAAAGGTCTGGAAAAAGACGAGGAAGGATTGTACAATTATAAAAAACTGCCATATAAAGCATATTCCGAGATTCAGAAAAAACACAACAGCGTAGGATGGATCAGCATGGATCACAGTGGGGATTATGTGGAACTGGCAATATACGGGCCCGGAAGCGAATTGCTGAAACCTTTTGTAAAGAATACAGATCTGCATTATCTGATGCTGAAAGCTGCCGAAGTGGAGAATAAATTTTAGGCGGTTGAAATATCAATAATCTAAATATTTTACCTGTGCATCATTATTTAGATTTGAATGTTATATTCGATGGCTATCTTTATTTTACATAAATCACAGAATATTATTTAGAACCTTTAATAATTTTAATTATAATAGAAGCTGCCCGATCGGGCAGCTTTTTGTATTTTCATCTCAAAAAAATATTAATTATACCACAAAAGTGTTATTGTAAAAATTACAATTCTCTCGTAATTTTATACCTAAACTTTTTAAAAATATACACCATGAAAACAAAATTTTATGTATCAGCATTGTTGCTGATATTATTTGGCATTATAGTATCCGGACAGGAAACAAAGGAAAAATGGGTAGAAGAAAGAACTAATGAGGTTATAAAAGAAAATAATAAAATTGTTTCTGATGAAACCTTCAGAGAACTTGCCTTCAAAGATTTTGCAAATATACAGACTGGTGATAAAAATAAAAACGCACCAGGAAGATATGCTGCATTAGATGTTAATTCAAAAGATAAAAGTTTTGCTTTTTCTCCATTCATGCAGAGATTGGGTAACCTATTTTTTTCAGCAGATATTACGGGCACATTGTCTAATGAAGGAGAATATTTCGACTGGAAAAACAGAAATACCATATTAGTCGGATTAAATGCTACATGGCTTCTATCTCCTATTAAAAATTTCAAAACAAAACCTTCAAAGGATGATTATAAAGCTATGTATGGAGGTATTTATGACAAAGTGGAAGGTGAAATTACTAATAAAGATTCAGCAAAAACTAAACTTAAACTTGACGATATTACCCTCAATACTAAAGTATATTATAATGAGAAAGACTCATTAGCAAAATATGTACAGAAATACGAAACATTATTGGCAGAAAAATTATGGACCGGTAAAACACTGTTCTGGGTGAAATTTAATGTAAATCCTATCGCACAAGACAATTTTTATTGATATTGTTAAATTAAAATATATTTCATAAATTAGTATTATGAAATGTTATAAATGTCAATCATTAGATAAAGTAAAAG
>NZ_JACLCT010000066.1:0-9120 GCF_014218915.1 Chryseobacterium sp. C2(2020) | reverse complement strand
GCTGGAAAACTCTTTAAAGTTGCTTTTTCTAAAACTAAATAAACAATTATATATTTTAAAATAACAAATACAAAAAATCTTTTGCATTAAGTGAGGTTGGCAAAGTAGATTTTGCAAAAGTCCTATATAATTCATTTCCTTTCATCAGAGAGGATTATATAGAAAAGAAAATAAAAAATATCGATTATACATTAGATCAATTCATTGGTACTTTTTCTACAAGTATTCGCCCTGCTAAAAATTAAAAACTTATTCATGATGTGTAAAACGTATAAATACAGTTGAGATTTTACACATCGTACTACAAAAAATTCTTCGCTATTCTACTTTTGACCTGTCAAATTGAGACAAGGTCATGGATAATAACGCACTAACATACCATCTAACAAAAGTTTTTTCGGAGCTTGAGGTTCGGATAGCAGGGAGAGTACTATCTCTGCTGACGGAACAAGGCATAGCTGCAGGAGTGCCAACAGATTCGGGGAAATTTTTGACAGATAAGCAGTTATGCGAACATCTTCAGATCTCAATTTCACACTTCCACAACTTTAAGAAAGCTCATTCTGATTTCCCTTCTTATGCGATCGGTAAGAATATTCGGTATAAGCTTTCTGAGGTGGAGGAATTCTTGAAGTCTAATCAATTAAAGTTGAAAAAATAAAATGGATAATAGCAAAAAAATAGAAATTCCATTTGAAGTTACCGATAAGGGGAAAGTACGGTTTGATACGTACGGTTATATAAAATATACCGAAGATTTGGGATTCAGAAGAACCAAAATATTTGGAGTTGAGCATCTTGTTAGAATACAGGATAATATTGTAAAAATTGTTAATAAGCCGGATATCATACAAGTAGCATTGGAATATCTTGATGAAAATTTCGATCAGAAATCAGAGCTTGAGTACGGAGCTACCAAATATGAAATTAAAAATGCATGGATCAATAAAGCACGGCAGATTTCAGAAGATGCGACATTATCATTTTTGCGATATGAAGAACTTGACCCACTTAGGGATACGCAGGAAATAAGCTATTTCTGTTATCAAAACACAGTGGTAAAAGTACAGGCAAAGACTATCGAAACTGTAGATTATCAGGATTTAGAACATCATGTTTTTTACGATCAGATCATCCAGAGAGGTTTTAACTATGATGAATCTTGTTTAGACGAATTCATTCCATTCAGACAATTCATACACAATGTTGCAGGAAATATCGAGGAAAGGATCTTACCATTTGAGGTAATGATTGGCTATATGCTTCATACATTCCAGAATCCTGCCTTGGCAAAAGCAGTCATTTTACTTGATAGTATTGTTAATGAAATCGGACTGATAGAAGGAGGGACAGGAAAGTCCCTCCTAGTGAGAGGGTTGAGCTATATGAGGTTCCTGTGTAATATTTCAGGAAAAGATTTTTCCAGTAGTTCTGGTTTTGCATTCCAAAGGGTAACACCTTTCACCAGTATTGTAGCAATCAATGACATTAAAGAAAATCAGAATTTCGAGGGATTCTTTGGCAGAATAACAGATGGGTTTACGATAAGCAGGAAGTACAAACATGATATTTTCATCGCATTTGCTTATGGTCCGAAAATGATTATCACAAGCAATTATTATGTAAAATCTCCATCAGGAAACAGTACAGAAAGAAGGAAACATGAAATTGAATTATCAACCAACTACGGCAAAGATTTAACGGTTTATGATGACTTCGGACATCACTTCTTTGATGATTGGAAAGAAGATCAATGGTTAGGGTTTGACCACTACATGCTACACTGTGTTAAGTTATATCTTGAAAAAGGATTGGTAAAAGCCCCTTCTATCAACTTAGAGTTAAGAAAACTCATCAGTGAGGTAGGATTGGAACTGATGGAATTCTTAGATCAAATATTACTGACCAAAACCAAGCTTCATAAAAAAGAGTTGTTTGCTGAATTCAGAAAAGAATCAATAGGATCACGTTATCAGCTGAGTTTGAGAGGATTTACCATAAGGTTAAAAAAATATCTGGAGTATAAAGGTATAAGCTATGTAGAGACTCCAAGTAATACTAAGGTTTTTGTTGAAATCGTTACCGAAGAAACACAGAAAAAACAGAATCTTTTGACAATAAATGATATCAAAACTGATTACAAAACTGTTGATACCGCCAATAAAATGACACGATTAGTCAATCACTTACAGAAATTTTTCAGTACTGATAATACCAGTAAAAATTAACATTTTAAATTTAATAATATGACCGAGATAAAAATAAAAGGAAAAGCCATAGCGGTAGACTTGGAGACTACGGGATTAGACCCATTTACAGACCATATTGTGAGTGTTGCTATATCTGTTGAAAAAGGAACGGGATTTAACATTGTTCTCCCTTTTTACAAAAATAAAGCCAAAGTGAAAGAATTCTTACAACCGATTTTATGGGTACTAGAAGATGAAACGATTACCAAAGTCTTTCATAATGCCAAATTTGATTTAAAATTCTTTCATCAGTATGGGATTGATATTAAAGGAGAAATTATTGACACAATGATTTTAGATTATCTCTTTGATCCTAACCGTAAAACTCACGGATTGAAAGAAATTTCAGAACTCCACCTCAATTATCATCAGATTTCTTTTGATGAAATGAGGAAAGGCAGAGATATTACCGAAGTTCCAAAAGAAGAACTCACACAATATGCCTGTGAAGATGCAGACCTAACCCTGCAATTGTATCATTATTTAACTCAACAATTAAATCAAAACTAAAATGGATATATCTATTAATCAGTTAGAACACAATTTAATCTGTGTTCTAACTAAAATCGAACGCAATGGTGTAAAAATAAACACGAAGAAATTAGAACGTGTGGAACATCAGTTATTAAATCGACTACAGACGACCACCAAAAAAATAATGGAGGTTGCAGGAACTGAAATCAACCTTAACAGCAATGAACAGCTGAGTACCCTGCTTTTTGAAACTCTTAAACTTCAACCTAAAGTTACTTCCAAAGGTAAATCGGGATTGATTTCTGTTGATAAATCGCACTTAGGTAAACTTGTGAATGACCATGAAATTGTACCACTAATCTTAGATTACAGGAAAACCAATACTCTGTTAAGCTTCTGTAATCAATTGAAAGAAGTTAACCCGAAAACGAAAAGACTTCATTGTAACTTAAATCAGATAGGAACAGCTACAGGACGTTTCAGTTGTAGTAATCCGAACTTACAGAATATACCAAATGTAAAGCTAAAGGACAAAGAAAATGAAACTGATGAAATTAAGATCCTTGCTTCGGAACTGCGGGAGGTTTTTATTGCTGAAAAAGGTTGTGTGCTGATTGGTGCAGATTATTCACAGATTGAGCTTAGGGTAATGGCGGAGATGAGCCAAGACAGCTTTTTACTTCATGCTTATTGTAATGATATAGATATTCATCAATTAACAGCTTCCAAAGTGTTCAGTTGTAAGGTTTCAGAAGTAACGGAGGAACAGAGGAAAATTGCGAAGACAATCAATTTCGGTTTAATCTATGGAATGTCAGCAGTAGGATTAGCAGAATCTCTTACATCAATTACAAAGAAACATCATTCTAAGGAAGATGCCGAGAAAATGATGTCAGATTATTTTGCCGAGTTCAGTGGTGTAGAATCCTGTTTGGAGGGATTAGTCGATTATGCTGATCATCATGGTTATTCCAGAACATTGTTCGAACGCACTAGACCAATTCCTCAGCTCTCTTCTAATGATTTGAATATTCGAGAGAAAGGAAAACGCCTTGCAATGAATTCTCCTGTACAGGGAAGTGCAGCCGATATTATCAAAATGGCGATGGTAAACTGTGATAAAGCGATTTCAGAACAGGGGTTAAAGTCAAAAATAATTCTTCAAATCCATGACGAACTGCTTTTTGAGGTTCCTAAAAGTGAAGTGGAAATCATGGAAAAGCTGATAAAACATGAGATGGAAAACGTCGTAAAACTATCTATTCCACTAACAATAGAAATCGGTAAAGGGGCTAATTGGGCAGAAGCCCACTAAATAAGAATTATTAAAGATTAAATATTTATAAAATGTCAAAAATAAAATTCATTTGGTAGTACTGCTGAATTAACAGAAAGCAAAACAATTACTGACAACAAAAATTTTCAAGAAATGAAAAACTCAATATCTGAAATTTCACAAAGCACCCAAGTAGAACTTACCAATTTCCAAATAGACTTTTTGAAATTAGAAATCCCAATGGAAGAATTTGATGTTCCCCTTGAAGAAATGGGGATAAAATGGGAAAATCTGACAGAGCACCCGACCATTAAAAACCAGTTTGTTTTGAAAACCGAAACATGGCAATATGCTAAGAATTTTAGTATATATTTTGGGAGGAAATCTATTGTTTTACGTTTCAGTCTTCCTTACTTGCTGTATGGACATAATTATTGTGCTACTGTTTTGGAAGATTTTTATAATGTTAAAACGTTAATAAAAGATTTGATTGGTATTGATATAACGTTTTCCGAAATCAAAGAACTGGAATTCGGGGCGTATGAAAAAATGAATGAAGATGCCAAAGATTATATCGATTCTATTGTAGGAATCAAAAATTACGAACTGGAAAAATCAACTAAAGGTTTTTAAGATGTTTGGAGATAGGAAAAAAAATTTCCACTATAAAATCTATGATGCTGTTGCTAATGCCAAAGCTAAAAAAACATTTACGCTCGGAAAATATCCAGAAAAGGGATTGTTAAAGCACGAAATCAAGCTGACAAATACCAGCCCTTATTTTGATAGTGTTTTTTATCTTGATTTGTATGAACCACTATGCTCATATTGGGATGAACTGAAAGAGGATTTAATTGATTGCCAAAATTCCTTATCTTTTAAAAACAATAATCCTGTATTACTTCATGATACAGACTTAATTCATATCCTCTACGCAGGACTTAAACAATATGAAAGCGGTGTTGCTTCTGAAAATGTTGTTAGATTATTGTTTGATTTGATTGAGAATTCGGGGTTAACTCCGTCTCAAAAGAGTAAACGCAGAAAAGCAATCAATCTTTTAGAGGATCAGTACAATCAAAGGTTTTAACATTTGATTGAAAAATTAAAAACTTTAGCCCTAACTGTTGTAGCGCATAGTGGTTTAGGGCTAAAGTTACTACAACAAAACTATGTCGCAAAATTCACAATTAATAATCTAAAATTAAAGCAATGGCAACATTTAAATTTATCCTGAGTAAGCTTGATTATCAGAAGAAAAAGAAAAGTCCTGAATCCCTTTTGATGCTGAGGTATACTCATAAAAAGAAAACAACCCATTTTTCGACTCATAAGAATATTGACGAAAAATACTGGGATGAAAGAACACAAATGGTAAAGAGGAGCTATCCTGGCTCTGACAGGTTCAATATTTACATTAAAGGAATTCGTCAGAAAGTGGAAGATATTGTTAATGGTATGCTGATCGAGGGTAATGATCCTACTACTGATTATGTAAAGTCTGTTTACAATGCTGATAAGAATGGGACGGAGAAAAAGAAACAATATACGTTCTTTGAATATGCTGAAAAGTACTTAGAAAATGGTAAGAACCGTCTTACAGCAAGTACAATTAAAAGCTATCGTACCGCTTTGCATAAGCTTGAAGATTATCAAGACTATAGCAGAAATAAATTGGGCTGGATGAGCTTTGATATTGACTTTTATTATGATTTCATGGATTTTTACACAGGAATTGAAGGATTGACTAATAACGGTTTTGGTAAAATCATTAAAAATCTTAAAGCTATATTAAACTCAGCAACTGAGGATGGTTATAATAATTTTACAGGCTACCAGCATAAAAATTTTAAGACAGTAAGAGAAGATGTCAATAATATTTACCTCAGCGAAGAAGAGATTTCTAAACTTCTAAAATTGGATTTAAGTAGTGATAAAATAATGGAAAGAACGAGGGATTTATTTGTCTTCGGTTGTTATACAGGGTTGAGGTTTAGTGATTTTAGCCAAGTAAAGCAGGAACATATTGTTGGTGATATTCTTAGAATCAAAACTATAAAGACGAGTGAATGGGTAAATATTCCGATTCTTCCAGCCGCGATACATGAATCTGTTTTCAACTCCCGGATATTCTTAGAATCAAAACTATAAAGACGAGTGAATGGGTAAATATTCCGATTCTTCCAGCAGTGAGGGAGATCATGGATAAGTACAAAGATAATCCGAACAATCTTCCGAAATCTGTATCTAATCAAACAATGAATAGAAATTTGAAAGTGTTGGGCGACTTGGCAAAAATTAATGATAAAATTCTAAAAATTAGAAATAAAGGGAAAGAAAGGATTGAAGAAAATCTTTTGAAATATGAAATGATCTGTACTCATACTGCAAGAAGATCCTTCGCTACTAATATGTTCAAGAGAGGTGTTCCTACAAGGGTAATTATGAATATCACAGGACATAGAACTGAAAAGGCTTTTAATAGTTATATTAAGATTTCACAGGATGAGAATGCAGAACTTTTGAAAGAGTACTTTAGTAAATCAGCGTAGATTTTTTAAGAACATAGCAAAACCTGCCCAAAAGCAGGTTTTCCCTGTTTGCTTTCAGTGTCTTTTTATGAAAGAGGAAGGAACTCAAAGAAACGTGGACTTATCTGCGGGTCTAGTACTTAAAAACAGATAAACTTAAAAAGAAATATAACATAACCTCCTGTTAAATACAGTTTGCAAACATTCGATTATTTAACTTAGGCGAAGTCCACGAATAAATTTGAATGGTACAACAGAAGTAAGCTGTAATTTTTAGATATTGAAAAAGAATCTGAATAGAAAATTAAAACAAACTCCTTTGTACTCAATATTTTCAATGATGCTGTACAAACTTAAATGTAAAAACCGATAAAGAATCCCGATTGAAAATTTTTAAGTGGAGAAGATGGTTAAAAATCGTTCACAATATTCTATTTATTTAAATTTTCTTTTATTCAAAAGGGCAAGGAGGAATTACCATTTTAAATTCAAAAGACATTTTGAGACACATCACAAATTAATTTTGGTTGAGCTGGTTTTTCTTTGAAATCTAAAAAAAAAAAGAAAGAGAAGTGATTTATCACTTCCATTCAATTTTTCACAGTTCTTTTTTTAATTAAAGTTTTTAATTGAAGTCTTTAATTGGGTTATTAATTATACGTGCAAAATTGGTGAGAGTGAAGTGCAAAATTGGTGAGAGTGAAATGCAAATTTGATGTGATTGAAACGCAAAAATGGTGTGATTGAAATGCAAAATCAGGTGAATTGAAATTCACAATTGGTGATAAAGTAGTACTGTTACTTCCTGAAAAAATGTAGTTGTGGTAGTAGGTAAAGTTACTGATTTCAACAGAGAAATTCAGTGGTACAGAACTAAAAACAGGATATAAAAGTAGTTGACTCCTTTTCGCAGTCCGTAGTAGAGTATAAAAACAGTAAACATGGGGAGGACAACCAAGGAGCAGTCCGAAGTAGTAGTAGTAGTAGTAGTAGTAGTAGTAGTAGTAGTAGTAGTAGTAGTAGTAGTAGTGAAAAAATAATCAAAATAGCAGTACAATGAAAAAATATACAAATGAAAATTTCGATGATGAATGCGAAGAATATTGGTTATATGGATTTTCTAAAAAGTTAACAGTAGAAATTCCTTTTGAGATTTTGTCAAATAAAGAATTGTCTTTCAATGAAAAGCTTGTATTCGGACTGGATTTTTCGCTGAAAAAGAAACTTGGTTTTAATCAAATGACAAATAAAGATGTAGGGAAAATGTTCAATTTACATCCCAATATTATTGGAGATTGTAGAAAAATCCTTTTGAAGAAAGGATATTTAACCAAAGAGGGAAGAAAATATTTCTTAACTGACCATTATAGAACTATTCAGGAATCAGAAATTAATGATACTGAAAAAGGAGAAAATAAAGACAAAAGGAACATTAAACTTCCTATTGATGTGTATTCTCATAAAGAGTTAAAAACAGGTGAAAAACTCCTATGGGGTGAGTATAACTCAATCAGCAAGGGAGAAAAAGAATATTTTGCCAGAAGAGAATATACTGCAAACCGCATGAATGCAAGTGTAGAAAGCATCTCTAAGTGGGCAAAATCTCTTTACGAAAAAGGACTGTTCAAAAAATATGAAATTGTCACAGGTTATTACACCCATCAAAGAAGAATTATCACCTGTCGTTTTGATAAAAAGTAAATCGAAGTGCAAAACTGGTGTTTTGAAATCCTCTTTTGTATAAAACAATTTTTAACAAAGTAGATGAATTTTAAATCACTTTTGACATCAAATATCCAAATTGAAATTAAACCCGATTTTTGAATCGAGAACACTACTCAAATTAAGTTTTACCCTGATTAAGATTGAAGAATATTGAATTGTTACTTGGTTAAAACATAAAAATGTTGTTTAACACTATTAAAATTAATAGCTTTACGGTAGTAAATGGAAAAATAAAATATAAGATAGAAATATTTAAAATTAGATAAAAACATATTGCATTTCGCAAACTGATTTCTGTAATCGAAAAGTCGAAAATTTCAAGTACAACAGGAAGGAGTTTAGCAAAATGCTCAAGCTAAGGGCTTGGGCATTGCTTTACTTTGTTGTACAGGGCTTCGACTCCCTCGATTACGGGTATTGACAATGTCTCAAGCCCGTTTTTTGTTTTCATACATCATTACGGGTTTCAGTAAGGAATATTAAAAAAAGAATTATAAAATTGAACACTAAACCCCTAACTATGAAAGAAATCAAAATTATTTTATTGTGTTTTGTAACATTAATAACTACTGCCTGTAATCAATCCATAAATCATAAATATGACGGTTCGTATTCTATGAATATTCAGATGTTTGGAATGGCTAATTCTAAAAAAGATTTGATTATTAATGGAAACAAAATTAAATACATTGGTGAAATTTGGAATTGTAGACAATATGATGATAAGGTGGATGTTGAAAACGGAAAAATGATATTTACATATGTTGATGGAGATTTAGTTGTAAATGTTTGGATATGCAAATAAAAATTCCAGTATAAGTTAAGCTACATTTTGATAAATTTTGTTTTGATTGTTAAACTCTTC
>NZ_JACLCT010000065.1:0-9351 GCF_014218915.1 Chryseobacterium sp. C2(2020) | reverse complement strand
TTACTTTATCTAATGATTGACATTTATAACATTTCATAATACTAATTTATGAAATATATTTTAATTTAACAATACCTTAATAATATCGGTTACTTTAAAGATATACAGCTTTCCATCCGGTGAAAAGTAATTTACTTCAGCTTTCATGCTCAAACGGTTAACAGGTAAATCTCCCTCGTCTTTCGTGATCGAAAGAACGTCTTTCCCATCTTTTACATATGGAGCAAAAGCATTTAAAAGATTTATTTCTTTAGCGAAAGAGTCTACTATTTTCTGAGCTTCGGGAGAAATTGCAGTAGTAGATTTTGTAATTTTTGGATTCGTCAAAACAAATTGCGATTCTGATGGATCTGTAATCACTAATTTATCAATCGAGCTGTTGTCATCAATCAGGAAGTAATCATCGGTAAATCCTTTGTCGATATCATGTTTGTAATCTGACAAAGATAAATCGTCATCATATTTTACCTCCGAATCTTTACTGAAAGCTTTTATGAAGATCATTTCATTTTTTGGATTTTTCACTTCTGCATAAACGTATTTTTTTCCATTGGGAGCAATCAAAAGGGTAGAATCTTTGTCGTTTCTGAGAATTTTGCTTTCTTCTACTTTTAAAACGGTAATGGGATTTTCATACACTTTGAATTCTTTTCCCATTTCTATGTTTTGAGGTTTTTCTCCACAAGAGATAAGCGTTATGGAAACAGCAAAAAAAGATGCAGCTAAAACAGATTTATTTTTCATGTTATTAATTTTAAGAATATTTATTTATGATATTTTAAAAAGCTTCTCCTGCCTCTTTCTTTGATCCGTTGTATTCAATTAAAGTCGTAACCGCTTTTTTTAACCTTTCTACCAAAATCTGATCTGGGGTAAAATTGAACGGAGCTGAATAGTCATTATAGTTAGGACCGCTTATGGAAAATACCTGCTTCAGTGTGGCATTCTTTTCACCATCACAAATAACTGATAGGCAGCCTTTTCCTGTTACATAGAAATCGTCTGAATATTCAGAATTCATTCCTGTAATTTTATTCAGATCGATCGTTGTTGTGCAGAAGTTTGTTTCTCTTTCATATGGCTTTTTATAGACAAATTTTCCGTCGGAATAAGAAACAAATGTTCTGTATGGTCCTAGGTTTTCCTTCATCTTTCCGGCTATCCAATCCATTGTTTCCTGCTTGCTTGGTTTTGAAGATTTGCTTTCTGTGGCAGGTTTTGTAGCTTTTGCAGGTGTTTTTTTCTGAGCATTTGCATTCGTGCTTGCAACTGTTAGTAATAGTACAACTGCAAACTTTAATTGTTTGGTCATTATGTTTTATTTAAATGTTGTTTTTTTTAAGGATTTAAAATTCTGGCTTTGTGTTTTTTAATCTTTTAACGGATTTTTTATAAAAGATATGACTGTAAGCGGTAGATTTTAAATGGAATTTTTCTTGTGTCTTTACGTGTTAAAATATAGAATAACACTTTTACAAATAAAAAGTAATTTTTGTGGTATAATTTAAATATTTCAACGGTTTTTAGTTTTTAATTTTAGCAAATATAGAATTTACTTTACAAATCCGCAAATTTAATGAATGAAGGAAAATTAAATTAATGCTTCACAATTTAATTTTATAATTTTTAAAGATAGCTTCCTCATTCATTTTCAGTTCGATAAGTTTTTGGATGTGGTAGGCTTCTTTTTCCTTGCCTAATTTTATGGTTCCTTCAACTAAACCGTTATTTTTATTTTTACAGTTTGATAATGTGGTATCTGTATCTGCAAATCATCTATTTTTGTTGATTATAATATCATTAATTCTTTTTCAGCATTTTGAAGTTCAATTTGTAAAGTTGAATGTTTCAGATTCTCAATCCAACGCTTCGATCCACTTGCCCAGTTTTTCAGCAATAGAATCATTGGTCATATTTGCGATTTTCCATTGGTCGCCATCAAATTTTGAAATGACAATGAAATTTTCTTCATCAAATTTAAACGTGTAATAAATAAATCCGTCCGATTTATCTACGTTTCCTGTAATTTCAACTTTGTATGCTCTGTTGTTGAAAATTAAGTCGATTATTTTATATGGTTTCTGCATCTTGCTTTTGTTCTAAATGGTGGGCGACTGATCTTTATTATTCCTCAAAATTCTTTAGAAAAACCATCCTGAATTATTGAAATCACCAGTTCTTCTTTATTTAAAATCGTTGAGTACCAAAATCCTTTTCCCCAGATTCTTTTTCCGGAAAATTCTTCGGTATATTTTGAACGTAATAAGGCAGAAGAGGTTTTGCTTTTCAGTCTTGAAATTTTCTGATTCAGTACTTTTATATTAGAAAGCACGAGTATTTCAACTTTTGATTCGTTAATATGAAGCGCTTTAATTTCAAGTCCGTCAATTATCCTGTCGCTGTTCTCCCTGCAAAATTCATGAATATCAATTCTCAATTGGTTTATAGATTTTTCCTGTAAAAGAATCCTGTTGTTTTGTGGATTTTTATTTACATATTCATAGGATAACTCATGGGACAAAGTGTAGCTTATATTTTGCAGGCGTAATTTCGAGTAGGTATCAGTAAGTTTTTTCCAACGTCCATTTTTATCCCAGACAGGATATTCGTTATAAGTTGTCCAGATAATGTGAAAGAGTTGGTTGTTACTTGTCATTAATACAGTTTAATCATTATTTTAAATTAATTTACTGTTTTAATGAATAAAATTTTGTTTTTCAGATACCAACATTTTCCATTAGAAGTGTCAAAAATAAAATCAGGATGAGCTGCTTTCAAACTATCGGATTTTTTAAGTTCGCGTATAATATCTTCATTCAGCCAGTCAAATTCAAAATCCTTTTTCGTATAATTAGGAAATACAAAATCTGTGTTTTTATCCAGATCCCATATTCTCTTCATTGTCTGTTCGTCAAAATATATAACAGCTTCCAAAAAAGAATCGGATGGACCGGAAATTCTTTCTCCGGAATTATCAATAAAAACATATTTAAATTTCACTTTCTCTGGTCTGAATTTAGATAAATTAATTAATTTCTGAAGAGAATTGATGTCCGTTGAAACTTCAGTATTTATATTGCTTTTCACTTTGGTTTCTATATCTTTATTTTCTTTTTTACACGAATAAAAAAAGAAGGAAATTAAAATAAAAATGAATTTCAGCTTCATGAATTTTAGCTTTTATTTGTACATATTATTGTTATCCTCAGAAAGGACAAAATTCTTGTAAACTTATATATTTTTACTTTTCAAAATATCATTAATGATTTCCAGATGATGATTCGTATGTATTTCCAGAAATTTAATTGCCTTTTTCAGTTTTAAATCTCCGAAAAAAGGATGGTTGAAATATTTATTGGGATCAAGATTTTCCATTTGCCTGATTTTCGTTTTGGTGAATTGCAAATGCTGCTCTAAAGTCTGCTCATCATAATGTCCCGGAGTTACTACTTTTGGGGATTTTGCACGGCCTCGCGGAATTTTATTCAACGCAAAAACCATAATTTTCGAAAGTTTGAAGCTCCATTTATAATTTTGGGGATCAGATTTTTCTATGTTTTCAATGATGGCATTAATTGTCAGCAGAATATGTTCGATTTGCCATCCTACAGTCGATTTCGAAATTTCAGGATTGGAAATAGTATGCTTTGAGATTTTTTCTTCGAGATCATTTAAATATTTCGGCAGTTTATTCATCATTCAACCTTTTATTTTTTAGTTATAAATTCTGATGATTTCGCCGTTTCCTTTTCCGTTTACGCTTCTTACATAACCGTTGATTACTTTTTTCATGGGAATAGGGTTGTGTCCCGGAAAATAATCTCTGTATTTTTCATAAGCGTCTTCCACCATTCCGGAAGAGACAACGTTCAGTCTGATTCCGTTTTCCAGTTCCAGCGCTGCCGCCTGTACAAAACTGTGGATTCCGCCGTTCACCATTGCAGCACCTGCGGTCTGTACAACAGGGTCGTCCGCTAAAATTCCTGTAGATAAAGTAATAGAACCATTGGAATTTAGATAATCTTTTCCGATACGGACGAGATTAACCTGCCCCATCAGTTTGCTTTTCAGTCCGATATAATAATCTTCTTCGGTAAGGTCTTTGAAATCTGCCCATTTTGCTTCACCGGCAATACAGATGATGGCATCCAGTTTTCCGATTTTTTCGAACATTTCTTTAATGGAATGGCTGTCTGCAATATCCACCGTTACATCTCCGGAGTTTCTTCCGGCAATTACAACTTCGTTGTTCTCTTTAAAATGTGCTGCTACTGTTTTTCCGATGGTTCCGTTACCGCCAATGATGAGTATTTTCATTCTGTGATGTTTATTATTGATGATTTTCAGATGTAATCAAAGGTACGGAAAGTATTTTATCAAAAAGAGTGCAAAATTTGAGTTTTCTATAATTGAATTTCATCATTAAATGTTGCGAATAACAAATACATCGTACTGTATTTATAAGTCATCAACGGTAATAATCAGTTTGTTTTTCTTCTGCTGAATATTCACCATTTTTCCTTTTCCGAAACCCAGTTCATCAAGCCATTTTCCTCTGAGCCTTATTTCCGGAACGATGATGAGTTGATTGCTGCTTTTCTGAAATCTTGAATGGATTTTAAGTTTTCTTGAATTCATCATGGTATTTTTGTTATCTGATAAATTTGGTTTTTGGTTATTTGTCTTTAAATTTTTTCTGGCTGTACAGGAGGAAGTTGTAAAAATGCCTGAACTTCCTGCCTATACAAACCAAGGGTATATGATAAATTGTGTTTTTTAATCTCTAAATAATTAAATTTTTGTTCATCTAATTATTTTATTTTTCATCAGCCGTAATAAACTTCGTTTAATCAATTAATTGTTCGGCAAATGTAGTAAAAATATTTTACCATTACCGAATTCGGTAATGGTAATTTATGCTAATAATTTCAATTTGCACAAAAGAGTGCAATTATGAACGAGTTTAAAACCAATGAAATCAAAAAACTGGTTTCAGAAAAAATAAAAGAAATAAAAGGAGAGATTCCTTATTCTAAGATTTCTGAAAAGTGCAATGTTACAGCGGCAAGAATTAGTGATGTTGCCAATAACAAGATCGATTGTCAACTCAGTACTTTCATTGAAATTGCTACCGGATTAAGAATTCATCCAAAAGAATTATTTGATATTATTTTTGATTTTGAAGAGTATTATTCCGAATTGGATAAAGTCTGAGAACAGTTGGAAACTTTCTGAATAACTACGTCAACATTTACAATGGATAGAATTGAATTTCGGATAGCTTTTGGGAAAAGAATTGAAAAATTTAGAAAAGAATTGGGATTAAGCTATCGGGAATTAGCTCAAAAATGTGATGTCGACCATAGTAATATCAGCAAAATTGAAAAAGGAGAAGTTGATATAAGAATTTCTACCATACAGGAATTAGCGAAAGGTTTAGATGTACATCCGCAAGAGTTGTTTGATTTTGAAGTAGGGTAGAAGTTTTGAGGGAAGGAAGAGGTATTTAGCTGATAGAATAACGTTTTTAAACGATGTCGCGGATTTGCAATCCGTGATTTTAATTTTTGTATTCTGAAATTATAGGTTGCAAATTTTTTGCGAAAGATGTTCTTGGTAAATAAATGTCACGGATTGCAAATCCGCGACATCGGTGGTGGGTTGTCGAGTTTTTGCCAGTCAGTTGATTGTTGTACGGTCGGTCGGTAGGGGTTGCAGATAACGTTTTACGTATTGGCGATGGTGGAGCATTTGAAAAACGTCAGCCCAACATTTGCACAAATGCCCGATAGAAGTACAAATGTTGAGTTTACAACTGTCAGCCCCACTATTGCCAATACGATGTTATTGGCTGGCGTTCTTATCGGTCTGATTAGTTTTTCCATACGGGAATTTTAATGTAACTGTCATTGTGCCATTTTATTTGTATTGGGTCGCCTGCGTCTTTTATTGTTTCATCTGATACAGGTTTGCCTGAACCATAATTAATTATTTCAAAGGGATGCTTGTTGATATTGAGCAAAATAACAAGTCTGCAACCTTTGTTAATCTTCTTACTTACAAAACGAGTATTGTCAAACGGAATACTTTCTCTTTTGTTTGGTTGTAGTAGTTGTCTTTTTGAATTGTCTTTTGCAAAACTTGCCCTGCCAACATATCTTGTAAGGAAAAAGTATTTGCCATCTGGCATAAGTTCATAAAGGGCTAACGACACGTCCATGTCTTTTTTATTAATAGTAGCCCAAAGATTAGCTGTAAATGAGCCATTAATGGTAAATTCCTTTTGAAAAGGTTTTGTCGTGAACACTAAACCATTGCTAACATCAAGTGTGTCAAAAATAATGCTTGGTGTAAAATAATTGTTTTGATTCTCTCTGTCATTAAAATCAACACTTTGATTTTGAAAATCCTTTTTCTTTGGTTTTAATGATGTTAGATTTGTTTTGTCAAGATAGAAAGTTAAAGTATCGTTGTTAATTTTTTCAATTGATGGGCTATGTTTCCATTCGTTTGTTCCCATAACTTGATAATTCACTTTGTCTTTCAACAGTTCAGGCTTCGGCTTACCTTTTATTACATAATCAAGCCAATCGTAAGCCAAATTCATCATATTGATATTGGCAACGCTATCTATTTCGTAGCCCATCAAGTTTTTTGCAGGTTTGCGTTGTCCACCCCAATGGTCATAAGGGCCAATTATAAAATAGTGATTTGCATTTTTATTGTATTTAGTATGTAGTTTGAAATATTGTATTGCACCTATTTGTGAACCGTCATAATAGCCTGTCGTTGTCAAAATGGGAATATTGATTTTGGCATAGTCGGCAGGCGTTGGCACCATTGATTTCCAATAACTGTCATAAGATGGATGAGATAACCAATTTTGAAAGATTGGATTTTTATACCCTGCTAAACTGTCTATTTTGTTGAATGCTATTCCACTATTGAAATAGTCAAAAGGTAAACTTCTGGGTAAAAATTTGTTTTTGTAGATATTATCATTACTCCAACTTAAAATATGAGATAATGGAACATTATTTTCCATTGGAAAATCATAGCCTGGCATTACAGCTACTTGTGGGACAATAGTTTTTAATGCTGGGTGAATATTCTTCACAGTTGCCCATTGTGAAAAACCGGTATAACTTCCGCCATACATTCCTACACTTCCATTGCACCATTTTTGCTTACTTATCCAATCAATAATGTCATAAATATCTGTTCCTTCATTTTCAAAGGGTTTGTAGTTTTTTAAGTCAGTTTTAATACCCCGAACATAAGCTACTATACCAACATAATCTCTGTCAGCCGATTTTTTAGCAAATATTGCATCACTAGCATCTTGATAATAGGTTGTATAAAAAAGAATTGCAGGTGATGGACTAGTATTTGTCTTTTTACGAACAATTATTGCAGAAATATCAACACCACTTTTTGTCGGAATTAATACACTGTCTTGAATTACATAAATGCTGTCATTAGTTGCTTGTTGCTGTCCAAATGCTGTTGTAAAACTTGTCAGTAAAATACAAATTGTCCTAATTAAATATTTCATTCTTCTTATTTTTTTTCGTCTGTTCAATTATGAGGGTCGTCTGTTACGCTTGCCACTAACGGTTTGCGGTTTGGCGTAGTGGCGGAAATCGAAGCACAAATGTTCAGTTTTGTACAAAAGTTTAATCGAAGAACTGCCGTTGAATTCAGCACTAAACCCGCCATTTTGCCAAACTGCTGTTATGTGCAGCCCTCTTATCATTCATGTTTTGGCTCGTTTAAGTCAAAATAATTTCCTTTTGTTTTGTCAAGTGTTTCTGCAATAAGTTTAAAGTTTTGTTCTGTCGGTTTTAGATTTACATATTTGTCAACTATTGTTCTGTGTCTGTAAATAATAAAAGTGTTTTCAACACTCGCATTTATGTTGTTAAGGTTTGCTTCGCTTTCAGTGTCGCTAAATGATGGTACAAAAGTCAAAGCAATTTTTTGAAGCCCTAATTCTTCTCCGATTTTTTCTAACTCTGTTTGCCGTGCCTGCTTATTATAATTCTTTGAGTTCCCGTAAACAAAGTATGCTTTAAGGTATTTTTCTCTTGATACGCTTTCGTGGTCTAATTGTTTAAGCCATTTTTTAATTTCGTCCCAATTCGGCTTGTCGCCAACGAAATATACAATTCCGTGATAACGTCCATATTTGCAAACTGGGCAAGTTCTTGTTCCTTTGTCTGGTCCAAAGGCGTGAAATGGTATAAAAGAAGGCTGGTCTTCACCAATATTTAAGCCCGAATAAATGTCTGTTTTGTTTTTAGTAGGGTAGTCAGGAATATTCAATCCTATAACAATATTATGCTCTGCGATTTGAATGTTGCCATCTAAAACAACTCTTAGCAGTTCAGTCCCTGCTCTGTCAAGTTTACCATACTTTTTTTTATGGTTTAGGTACAATGGGTCATCATCAAAATAAAGGTCAGCATAATATTCGTTAGTGATGTCTGGTTCTTTTATAGATAAGTGAATGTGTTGCGGAATATTATCATTCGGATATGCAGCAGGTCTGCTTGTCTTAATTGTATAGTTACCACTCTTGTCTGACTTTACCCAACCTCGCAACTTACCGTGTTCCTTTGCTTGTTTAGGTGTTTGGTTGTCTGACGCATATAAACCATTATCGTCTGTATGCCAATAATAGATAATAACTTCAGATGCAGGTGTTTTACCGTCAAGATTAAAGACCTTGCCTGTCAATATGAGTTTTTGCTTGCCCTCTGTCCAACCAACACTTATGTGTTCAGTTGAAATTTTTTTTGGTATTCCAACATACATTAACTCGCAACCTTCACAACCGCCACCAACTTGTTTCGTTTGTTTGGTCTCGTTAGGTTCTTGTTTTGTCTGTCCGTTGCAACTTGTCAAAAAGTTGAAAAAGGTCGCAAATAGTCCAATGTATAATATTCTGTTCATTTTAATGTTGCTGTCTTTTAGGGTTGCACATAACGATTGGCTCGGCTTTGCGAAGTTTTTTCAAGGGAGCTTGCTCTTGAAGAAAAAATTTCAGCAAAGGCAATGTTCTGCGAGGCGACCGAGCGGTCGTTTTGCAAAACATTCGACGAAGTCGAGCCAATCGTTCTTGCGACAGCGACCGAAGGGAGATGTCGCAAGAACGGTTCGGGGCTTTGCGTTCGGGCGGGATTTCGAAGCACAAAAGCCGATATTATTACTAAAGTTTAATTGAAAAACTACTGTTGAGTTTTGCACTTCAGCCCGCCTGACGCAAAACCCTTGTTGAACTAAACCTTCGGTAGCTTTCTCAGCGCTATATTTAGTTACTTTGTAAAACTAATTAAAAATCAGTAAAAT
>NZ_JACLCT010000064.1:0-11214 GCF_014218915.1 Chryseobacterium sp. C2(2020) | reverse complement strand
AATTTTTTGAGCTTTGAGGGCTCAAAATTTTTCAGAATAACTTTTCTACTTACACAGTTAGTAGGACACTACCTTAAATAATTACCTCTTTCGCAATACAATATTATTATTTTGTTCCTCATTTTCTACCTTACCAACAATCTCCCTGTTAGTTCTATTGTTATTATTTTCTTGGATTTCCTCTCCATTTCTCAAATTAAATAATTTAGAATTCTCTTCTAATCTATTTTTTATATTATCAATATTTTGATTCAACTTTAACCTTTCCTCTCTTTCTTTATTATATAGTCCAATCAAATTCACTTCAATTTCAGGAAGTTCTTCTAATTTTTTATCCAGCATAGTAATTTTCTCTTCCATATTTTTAGTCTGAAATTCTATTTCTGTAACATTCACACCTTTTTCAGCTAAGTATTCGATAGTTTTCTGAACTTCAGCTTTAGCCAAATCAATTGTTTTCTGATAAGAAGGAAGTTGATTTTTCCAATATCCAGCATTTTCAGTTTCATCCTTAGAATAACCTAAAATTCTGTTATAGGAATGCTGCGCTTTAGTAACCATTTCCTGCACTTTTAAAAAATTCTCATATTTCCGCAAAACAAATGCATTATCAGCTAGATGTTGATTTTTCTCACTTTCAATTCTTCTCTTCAACAGTTCAATTTCAATATTTGCTCTTGTTTCCGGATTTGTTATAATGGATGTTTTGAGTTCCTGCGTACTGATATCTGAAATATCCAAAACATTCGCTCCCTTTTTCATTGCTTCCAAATATCTTGCTTGTTTTGATTGAAGCTTCTGAAGCATAAACACATCGATGCTATCATTGGTAAGCATAAAATTGACTCTCACATTCTCGTGCTTGTTTCCTTGTCTCCAGGCACGACCTTCAACTTGTCGTAGAGTGGTAAAATTATAAGGAAGTGAAAGCATATACAAATCCGTGGTATTTTGCTGAAGATTCATCCCCTCCTGAATCGCCTCGCTGCCGAGAATGATTTTGACTTTTCCGGAATTAAAATCATCCTGAATTTTCAGTCTGTTGGGTTTACTCGTTGCCCCAGTAATGACGCCAATTTCTTCAGGTTTATAACCAACTTCCGTGATGAGATATTCTTTTATTTTCGGAAATTCTGAAACTGCCAATTCTGAATAAATGATCTGACCCGAATCAGGCATATCTTTCTTATTCCGCTGTATCAGATTCATTGTTTCAATCAGATCATAATCCCTTCCAAGATTTCCCAAGACATTTACTTTCGCATTCGGAATTGTTTCAAATATTGTTTCAACCCACTGTTTTAAAATACTATCATTAGGTACCACAATCAAAGGTCTTTTAGAATTTCCACGCTCCATCGCTTCGTGTAAAGAAAATATTCCGGAAAGTGTTTTTCCGAAACCCACTTCGTGTGCCAATAAACCAACTCCTTTTGTCGTAAGCCTTCCAATTCCTGCTTTTTGTACTTCGGTCAGTCTAAGTTCTTTCCCTTTAAAACTGAGATGAATCTTTGAAAATAGAGGAAATTTTGAATAGTCAGGGACGTGGATATTATTATAGTTCCTATTGAATTCTTTTATAAAACGCTCTCTTAAATCGTCTGATAATTCTTCACGAATGAACTTTTCAAATAGGTCATTTGCTGCAGCCTTTCTTCTTTCACGGACCAATGCATTCCTTTCCTTATCACTCCCTGTAACAGTTTCGTTATCTACATAACTTCGAACTTCCCAAGCTGAAGAACCAGCGAAAGCTTCGCTTGATAAATTGCCAACAAAGTCCTTGAACTTTTCAGCTAAATTATAATCAACTATTACTGTTTCAACCTGTCTTGTAGATTGGTTGTACTTTTCTTTCTCTACTTGTCCCAATGCAAATTGGTGGACAAATTCGTGATTAGGGCTGATAGAAATTTCATCCAAAGACTTGGGAATTGGCAGAACACTTAAGAGTATTTCCTTTTGCTTATCATATTGGTTTTCAGTTCCACCGATGGCATATTTATTTGCAAAGTCTTTTTCCAACTGTTCAAGCTTGGAATAGATATTTCCTTCAGCATAATAAAAATCGTGCACCCATCTCCCATCAATAAAATTGGCAAACTTATAGTGCTCTCCTCTATTATTCAACGTCCCGTCGTAATCTGTATCACGAAAAGCAGCGATTTGCTGTGCAGAAATATCTGAGCTGTTCTGTAATGAAGTATTTACAACTTCGTCTGACTTTGAAAAAAGATATTTTATAACACCTTTTTTTATCTCCGGTTTTGTTTGAATTCTGTATTCAGATTCAAGTTTCTTTTGGGATTGGATGAGCTTTTCAGATTTATCACAAATCTGCTTTAGCATTTCTGCAGAAAAAGATTTTACATCTTTATCGATTTGCTCTTTTAACTCATTATATTTCTCAATTTCTTTTACAACAGCAGGAGACTTAAATTTGATTTCTTGAAATATTGAGAGAACATCATCTATTTTTTCTTTAGCTTCGGAAAGGTAATTTTCAGCTTGAGTTTTAACTGAAATGTTCTTTCTAACGGAAATTTCATCTTTTAATTCCTTTTCCGTATTCTCGAAAATTAAATCTTCGAACAAATTACCAATTCGCTCCGTTTCCTTTTTGGTTCTGAGTTGGTCTATTCTGGCTAATGCTTCATCCAAAGTACCGTAGACATAATTTTCCATTCGTCCAAAACGATTACTTTTCTCTCGAGTTTCTCCCAGAATATTTTCAGGATTACTTTCGAAATAATTAGAAACATCCCGTGTGATTTTTTGTGAAGTTTTTTTCAGAATGATGATATCGGTTCCGACTTGTGTTCCTGTAAATGCACCTGTTGGTAAACGATACGCACTGGAAATTTCTGCATTTTCTAATTTCTTTAGTCGATTAAGCCAACCTGAAGGAAGCACCATTGCCAAAATTCCATTTGGTTTTAACGAATCTAGAGAGCGTTTTACAAAATAATCTTCATATTTGCTTATTTTGGGTTCCTCTCCCAGCCCTTTATATAAACCTCGGTGTTCTCCGTAGGGAGGATTCCCGATTACCAAATCATACTTTTCAACGAATTCTTTCGAATCTCGTTTAAAACCTTTTTCGTCAATAAATTCAGTTTCAAAAGAGCGTAGATTAACATCAGCGTCTTGATGAAGGATTTTAGAAATTTTAGCGGTTGTTTCATTAATCTCAAAAGCAGAAATATTGATTTTTAAGCCAAGTTCTTTTACAGCATACAGAAAATTTCCAGTTCCAACGCTAGGTTCTAAAACTGAAATCTCTTTTTTATTTTTATATTGATCTTTAATTAGATTCCGGATGACATCAACAATCTTAAAATCCGTGTAGTACTCATCTAAAATTCCTCGGCCTTCTTTTGCTGTACCTCCGCTTTTATATTGAGTACAGATATTTTTTAATTCATCGGTGACATCAACACCTGAATGAATAATGACTTTATTATCTTTAGAAACAAAACAAGCTGCAGAAACCACTTCTGCAACTTGGTCATTAGTCAGTTTTTGACCTTTATACTTTGAAATGAGAAATTCTAATTCCTCAATATTTTTAGAATTGTCTAATTCTCCTCTGACTCCATCGGATATAGTTCTCCCGGATATGATTCCGCCCAAATGTTTTTGTCCGTCTTCATTTTGTTCAACATTCTGCGGTTGTATTCCATCAACATATCTTCCTCCTTCGTTTCCTGGATTGCTCCACTCTGCCCCTGTAGATTCATTTCCAGCATTTGCGCTGCCAACAGTATGTCTTCCTGAGTGATCTCCCTTTTGTTTGGATTGGCTGTTTTGCAAAGTTCTACCAGAATCTCGTCCAGAAATTTCTGATCCCACGTACTGAGTATTGGATATTCTTTCTGATCTAACATTAAGGTTTGCATTGTCTGAATTTTTGGATTCAACTAAAGTACTATTTTTATTCTGATGATTTATTTTGTTTTTAAGATACTCAGTCAAGTCTATATTTCCTTCATTTGAAATCTCATACATCTTACGGATATCCTTAATATTCTTTTCTTTAAATTCCATAAGAATTTTAAGTGTTGCCGCATCTCCTATCCTATCTCCTTCCAGACACAGAAATATTTTACCGTTAAAATCCTTAAATTGATTCAGAAATCCTGTTGTATTACCCGCAGAATTAAGTATTACAAGACTTCTGCTATTAACTTGCTCATTTAATTTTAAAAGTTCCAGAAATGAAAGCATATCGGTTTCTTTTCCAAAAACAACCAACTCATTCTTAGTCCCATTGACTACAGAAATACCCTCGTTAATCATTGAAGAATTTATTCCCGCCATCCTCATTTTTTTCTGTTGTTTACGAAGTGATTAAATTCAAAAAGTTCTTTAGCTTCATCATCCCAACTTTTTCTTGGTAATAACTGAAGTGTTACGAAAATGTCTGTCTTTTTATTATAAGAATCAATTCGCTCAAGTCTTCCGTGATAATCTTTTTCAGCGTGTCTGTAAAATGAATAGGGCAAAATAGTATCTGTTCGATAAATATAAAATCGGGTGTAATTCCAAGGAGAATTAATCTCAAAACGTTTATATTTTTTATTAAATAAAATTGTATCAGACAGGTTTTTTCGGTTTCTGTAGTTGGGGATCCAATCTTTTGAAAAGACAGCCCCTTCCTTCTTTTCCCAAACCGATTGAGAAATTTGTCTTTCGGAAATATCTTTTAATATGACATTACTTCCCGATGCTCCAATTGGGTAACATACTGAATCCCGGATGAAATATATCTGTTTGTTGACCTCTGAATAGTTATGATCAGGAACTAATTCGATGAACTGATTTTGCGAATAGTTCATCTTTGACAAATGAAAGCTCTGCATCTGATCCAAACCCTTTGAAGCATCGAAATAGACATTCGAGATTAGATCAATACCTCCTTGCTCTGAATTAATTTCCTTGTGACAGGAATTTAATGTGAAAAGAAGTGTAAAAATTGAAAGTATTAGTTGAATTTTCATATCAATTGGATTTAAAAAAAGCGGTAAATCTTTTGATGAAATACCGCTTCCTGTAGTATTATAGGTAAGAAAGATGTTTATCGTTTAATGCTCTGCTCCCGAACATTGGCTTTATCGTGACTATTATCTTGTTCCAAGCCTTCTAAAGGTTTATTGGTATTTATTCGATTCATCTCGTTGTCATACAGTTTAAGATTTCTATTCTGTGGATCCAGAACAGCTTTTGCTTCTACAACCTGATCGTTTTCTTTGATCTTAACTTTAACAACATTTCCTTTTTCCAAAGCCTTAATGCTGTTTTCTTTCCATTCCAGATTATCAAATACCAGATTCGATTTTTCAACAATTTTAGCTGTATCCACTCCGTAATTTTTATAGAAATTTTGGAAATAATAATTGCCTTTATCCGTTTTGGGCTCATTAAAATTAAATTGAACAAACGCAGGCTCTGTTTGATTACTCTTAGGATTGAGAAACTCAATTTTTACACTGCGTCCTTCCAAAAGGTTTACAGCTTCTTTTGCTGTAAAAGAGTTTTCCCGACTAACAGGAAAATTATGTGATATTTCCTCTTTTTTATTATTGGTCAATTTTGCATTGTAAGAATTGAGGAAAACGCCTCCCTGATCACTTTTACTAAACTTCAAAGTAAAATCCACCTTGTTTTCGGGCAGTGCTTTATCGGAAGAAGTTTTAATTTCAAATTGCTGCGCTTTCCCTTTGATACCTTTTTCTAAATCCTTGTGAAGTTTTTCATCTTCTCCAAAACCAAGATATTTCATTTGGTCCTTAAGGTATTTTACCTGGTCAAATTCTTTTTGTGTTTCCATAATTTTTGGATTTTGATTGTTATTAATTGTTTGATTTGTATTTTTTTGATTTTTATCTAATTGTTTTTCTTGCTCTAACTTTACACGACTGTCAGAATGATTGACAGAACTATACTTTTCTTTGTATGTCTCGAGAGAATTTGGATTCTCTTCACCGTAAGCACCATAGATTAAATCATCTACTTTTTTAATAAGCTCAGGAGTTTTTAATAGTGTCTCATATTTGAAGCCGTCTATATTAGAATCTATCTCATTTTGCAAAGCATTTAGATAACTTTGTTCAGACGAATAATCCATTACATCGGCGATTTCTCCATCGTAATCATAGATTGATATTATACCAACTTTTACATCAGTCTCTCTTTCGTAAAATTCATATTTCCTGTAATGATCTGCTTGTCTTTCATCAATTTCTGAAGTGGCCATCCCTAAACTTAAGTCTGTCCTTACCTCCAATTCCTTTGCCCAAGCATCTGAAAGAAATTTTTGCTTTGAAGCTTCGTTATCGATGGTTACTTTTTTTAAGGCTATATTATCTTCTATGATTAAAAATCTACCATCTGTCTTTTGTTTATCAATAAAGCGCACTACTTCAGCTAAGCTTTTATAATTAGTTTTGACGGAAGTATCAGTGTCAACATTAAAGATTGTATTTAAAGTGTATGCAGAGCCTTGGATTATTTTATTTGCTGTGGATTTATGAATCTGCATAAACTTTTTCTCCCGCTCAGAAAACTTCCTTTCTCCATTTCTGTAAAATATTTCAGGAGAGGTATTCTCTACTTCTTTTGCAAAATCTTTGTAAGCTTTGGTCTTTGGAGTAATCACTCTGTCGAACCAGGATAATTCATTTTCCATAACTTATAA
The DNA here is from genome assembly GCF_014218915.1 of Chryseobacterium sp. C2(2020). Classification (NCBI taxonomy): domain Bacteria; kingdom Pseudomonadati; phylum Bacteroidota; class Flavobacteriia; order Flavobacteriales; family Weeksellaceae; genus Chryseobacterium; species Chryseobacterium sp. C2(2020). The sequence continues at coordinate 4,517 of NZ_JACLCT010000064.1, read as the reverse complement.
TTGAATTTTAGATATTACCGTCTAAATCCCCTAGTTTTCTCACGCTCGTCGGTTTGTTCTTCTTCCTGCCGTTCGCGATTTCTGTTAGCATCTTCATACATATCCTGATCATTGACATTCAACTGAATATCTGAATTACCGGATTTTGAGATTTGTTTTTGATCAGCCGAGATGCTGTTTACAGAATCTATCTCTCTGGATACAACATTCATATCATTAGAGATTTCCTTGGCTATTTCAGGGTATTTATCAGCCTTGTCTTGTAAAAAACCTTTAAGTTTTAGCAGTTCATTTTTATAGCGGTTGAGTTCTTCCGGCTCTTTTTTCTCTGCAATAATGGCTGTAAGCTCTCTCGTATTTTTGATGAAATCGAACTCCACCACTTTTCCTGTCTCATTATCGAAGATGAAGGCTTTCTTTTCAATAAGTGGATAATCACCCGAAAGTTCCTTAACATCGGCATATTGAACTTGGTCTTTACTGTTTTCAATAATTTTATTAAGGCTTTTGTCTCGCTCAAGAAAGATAACCTTCAGTTTGGTATTATCTTCAGTGAGTTGAAAAGTTGCTCTGTTCTTGTCATTGTCTGCAACAATAGTATATCCTTTTAGAAATTTTTCAATATCATCCGGACTTAACTTTTTTGAAAATGTAAGGTCATCATTGATGATTCCAAAATTTTTGAGTTCATCAGTAGGTAAATTGTGATTTTGCATAATGGTAAGTATTTTATTGTTGGCTATATGTATTTTTTGCTGTGCCATGGTAGTCAGAAATTAGATTATTCACATTGATAAGATCATTGAGAAACCTGATTGGATTAATGTATTTCCCGTTTTCCTGAACTGCAAAATGTAAATGAGGGCCTGTGGAATTTCCGCTATTTCCGCTTTTTGCAACAATGAATCCTGCTTTTACATATTCTCCGACTTCATAATATATTTCCGAAAGGTGTAGATAAGAGGTTACAAATGCATCAGAGTGCCTGATTTTAATATATTTTCCGCCTCCACTTGAATTACTGGATTCTAGTACAACACCGTCTAAAACGGCATAGACATTTTCATAATTGGCTTTGAGATCAGTTCCATTGTGCATTTTTCCAGTTCTGAAAATAGGATGCAACCGCCATCCGTAAGGGGATGTAACAATAATTTTCTTATCCAAAGGCATACTTATTTTTGATACAAAATCCTCTTCTTTGATAAAACTGAATTTTTTAATCGGTTTTTCTACATTTTTATACTGCTCGATTGATTGGTTTTTATTTATAAGCACTAGAGAATCATTATCAGCTTTTGGAATTAATTTTTCATCATCTATTCTTGTCAAACTATAACGAATCATCATTGTTTTCAAAGAATCAAGTTCCTTTTTTAGGCTCGATTTAGTAGGAGTACTGAAAAGTTTATTGAAGACATTTCTATTGTCTTTCACCTTTTCCAAGGCAGGTTTTTCTTTTTGAACTCTTCGCATTTCTGTGATAGATTCAGTGGGTTTGATTTCTTTTCTAGTCAAAGTATTGAACTGTCCAAAAACCAATAATTGACAAAGCAAAATCATCCCAGCTATCAAATATTTTTTGATTGATTTCATAATTTTATTCTTTGATATTTTCCTTGACAATGAGCTCCACTTCTTTATTGATTTTTCTGAAATTGGTCATCAGAACTTCCTCTTTTCGGTTGATACCTTTCTTATCCACGAATGAATAGTAATTCGGCATTGCCGAGTAATTCTGTTCTTCTTCCTTAATGGCTTTCATATCAAGATTTATTTTCCCTCTTATGGCAGAGATCTTATATTCTTCAGTCGTATTTTTTTCGCCCTGTGCAATCATTCCCACCATCTCTCCAGTTTTCAAGGCTGCAATTTTTCCCGCAGGAATCATAAAGTCCATTTTCTCATTAATGCTTGTCGTTGTTCCTTGCTGCGATATAGATTGTGAATAGGATTTCTGTTTAATTTTTCCGAACAATTTTTCAAGCCACTCCAATGTATTCTTATCTCTTGCGGAACCTGAAAGAATATTTCCGACAATTGCAGAAATGGTATCTGCAACCTCTTTTTTATAAAATTGTCGAAGCTGGGGAATTTCCTGAAGCCCTAATACAACAGCAACTTTGTTACTTCTTGCGGTTGCCACGATATTGTCAATTTTATGAATGTAAATCGTCGGAAATTCATCAGCAATAACACCTCCGGGCAAATTATGTTTAGAATTGATCAGACGTAAAGTCCTATTAAGGATCGAAGAATACAAAGCTGAATTGATATCCTGTGTTGCAGGATCCGAAGCCAAAATCATAATCGAGGGATTTTGTTTATCAGTTATTTTCAATTCTACTTCATCTCCTGAGAATACCCAGAAACTTTCTTTAGTTGCCAAACGCGAAAGAAAAATTTTCAAAGTACCAATCTGTCCTTCCAACTGATCAAAAGCTTTATTCTCATACGCCGTTTTGAATGGAGAAAGCAAAGAAAAAATCTCTTCGTTTGTAAAAAGAGTATCAAAAATTTCTTTGTAACTGCGGTTCATAAAAGATAGAATATGAGGTAAGTCGGAATATTTTCCGCTCTCAAACGTGGCAAAGAAGTAGATGCAGGAAGACAGAAAATTGATGGCTGATTGTGTAAAAAAAGCTTCTGAACCACCTCCGGAACTCGCTCCACCCTTTTGTAATGATGATACCATTGATTCTGCCATTTCCTGCGCTTCTGCTAATGTTTGGATGTATTTCTTATGAAATGGGTTTACTCTCCTTGACTTTTCAACTTCGTTCAGATTGATGATATGAAAATGGTAATCATAATCAGAATCTTTAGTCTTTTTCAGCAAATAATGGTAATACGCAATCTGAGCTAAGTCTGGAAATTTAAAATCGTAGATACAGAGACAAAAACCTTTAGCAATCATCTGACGTATTGAAGGATTAATGACACCAAACGACTTTCCGCTTCCCGGAACTCCAATCACAATTGTACCTCGAAAAGGGTCTATATTAATATATCCATTATAGGTTTTGTTATTATATCGAAATCTGTAAGGAATGTTTATAGACGTTTCTGTATTTACAAGCTCTTTATTTTGATCAAAAGATTCTTCTTCCACATTCCATCGGTCTTTTCCCATCTTCTGCTGCATTAGTTTTGAGATGCTGTCTGCACCCATCTGAAGGATTACTGCTCCTAAAAAAGAAAGAACAGCGTAGATTACTTGATACAGATTGAGCCCTGGAAAAACCTTTGGTAGCGCGTTGCTTCCCGCTTCGTTTTGCCAATTCAATGAAGAAAAAATCATTGCTAAACCAAAGACCATTGGAACAATGATTTCCGTGGCAATATTAAGGTCTCTCTTTTTCTTTGCCTTTGTTCCGATGGCAACAAGTCCTATAAGAATTAACGTTGTAATCTTTGCATTTATCGGTGGATAAATGAAACTCACTTTTGAAAAATTCTTCAATAAGTTGGAGACTACTGGAACATCAGCATTCAGGTAGAACAACGAAGCACAATCTAATGCAACGACAGCATATACTACTTTCTGTAGAAAGCCGTAGATCTTTATTTGATGTTGTTGCTCTTGCATTATTCCTGTAATTTTAATTTGAGTCTGATCACAAAATGTTCTTCGTTTTGAAAGAATATCTTAGATTTAGAAAGATTTTTAAAATAGATTTCGCCAAATTCTTTGAGTATTATTTTTTGCTCCTGAGATAACTCCTGAGTCTCCATTAAATTTCTAATGGATTCGCTTTCCTCTAATCTTATCATTGCCTTGATTTTCTCCAGTAAATATTCTCCGACATCATCCATTGCAAAAGATTTTGCTTCAGTAAGAAGTCTTTCCTCTTGAGACTTAGATAGCTTTAAATTGTACTCCATATTAGAAAGTATCTGCCTTAAGAATATCTGAATAATTGACTTTCATCTCAATAGTTCTTCCTGAAAGTTGTTCTTCTATTAACCGTATCATCATAACTTTAGAATTCGGATACGTAAATTTTTTGAAAACATAAATATTTCGGAAGTTCTTTTTAAAATGCTTTTGCTGATTCATCTGAAAAAGCGGTGTCATCTCAATACTTTGATTGTTGGTGGCTTTATGTATCTTTTTGTCTTCGATTGAGAATTTTAAAGCCTCAATATCATAGCTCAGGTTAGAGTTATTTTTAAAGGTCATATCAAGAAAAATATAATCGCTGATGACATAAACATTATTAAGCTGAAAGCTCAGATTGAAATCTTTCTCAAGTCTAATCGGATTATTTTCAGATTTTTTCTGAATGATATCGATTGCAAATTTTCTCAGCTCAAGATTAGAAAACATCATTTTGTCAAACTCAATGGGCTGCATCGCTTCCGGTTGAATATGAATATTTGTAACGGTATTCAAGTTTTCTGAATTACTGTAGATCGCTTTATATTGAGCAATGAAAGATTGGATGTACTAATTTAGCGTCCAGTTAAAGTTAAGCATAAAACCTTAATTTTAACCTATGAAACGAGAGAGAAAA
>NZ_JACLCT010000063.1:0-11615 GCF_014218915.1 Chryseobacterium sp. C2(2020) | reverse complement strand
AAATCTTGTAATAAGCTCTTATTTTTCATCCTAAATAAATAGGCTGTCGTAAAATGAAAGGTTTTTCAGTGACCTCTTGTACAATGGAGGTTTTTCTTTTTTAGATTTGGAATATCAATGACGGATGAGATGATAAATCATTACAAAGCTGTTACCAATTATCCTGAAGTAAGAGTAACAATATCCTGCAAAAGTTTTATGTAAAGATGAATATAGAAAGCAAAAAAGAGATCCAATAATGAATCTCTTTTGTAGCCCGTAGGGGAATATTAATATACTTCAATAAAACACAATAAATATTCATTTCGTTGATTTTAAATAATTTACAAATATTTAAGAAACATTAAAGCGTTATAAACAATATTGAACATCCCTTGAATTTGTCCCTGATTTTTGAAGTAGGGACCAAAATCAATTCAGTTCAACCTTCTTAATTTAGTCATAATTATTTAGAACGATTTTGGAGTAATCGAACAATAAGTGAAAGACTGAAAACTTGTCTTTTGTTTCATTTGATTTTTGGTGTAGAGACCTGTAAGAACCTTCAAAGTTTGGTGCAAGAATCTCAGACTGCAAATCTTTAATAGTAGTCAAATTTTTATTAGATTTTAACTTTTTATTTATTATTGGAAAAATTGAAGAATGGGATATTTTGGGGTTTTCAATAAATCCGATTTGCCCTTCATAAGGTATTCGTCCTTTTACATAGCTTCTCTGTGAAAACTTTATAGTATCACCTATGTAAGCAATAGAATCTGTATTAGTTTTAATTCTTTTACATTCTATTGCAAAATAAGTCAACTTATCTTCTAAATCTAATTTCAAATAAGGATAATCAATTTTAATATCTATTTTATCGTCATGCATTAAACCATCCTTAGCATCATAATATGATTCAGCAGATTCCTTATTGATAAAATTCTCTATTGAATATTCATTAATGGGGCTGTCATTTAAAAGATTGATATTTTCCCTCATATAATCATCAACAAGTCCATTTCTTAAAAAATCTTCTTGCTTTATTTTCCCCCTTGTAGCATAATCATATTTCTTTCCATCCTTTAAAATAAGATGATAGCAGTCAATTACATATCTCATTATTTTCCTAACATGAGATTCTATAACCCGATTTCTATTCTTTTTAAAATTATCGGCGTTACTAATCATTGGCAGAAATGTTATTAAGACGTTTTAATTCTGCTTCTTGAATAGCCTGCTTAAATTCTGCAACATCATACCATGCCATTGCACGATGCCAACATTTATATTCATTTGGCTTTATAATATAAAAAGAATCACTTTCAAATCCTTTTATATCCTTTTGAATATATAGATTTTTTGATGGGTCGCTGGTATCTGTTATTCTTTCAATAGTCAAATTATTTGCCAGTTTCTCCAAAACATCTTTTTCATCAGTATTTTTAGGATATGATATTTTTTCTTTTGGCTTTTTGTCTGTAATAATGAAATTCATTGCAATGAAATGTCTCATTGTAAAAATCTCAACTTTTACAAACTCATCATAATATATTTCCTCAAATTCTTTTATGTAAACATCGGCATATTTCTCTAAAACTTGTTTTTGGTTACGGTGGTCAGAATCATTAAAATTAGTAACAAGATGCTGTTTGCTTTGTTGAAACTGATAACGAGAGACATTTAAAGCATAATCAATTAAATCCTTCTCGTAGTCTTTGACACCATAAGAGTCATTAATTATTTGATTATTTTTTTGGAGCAAAAAATGATTTACAGAAGGCTTTCCAAGATTAAATTTGTCATAAAAAGTGGCATAATATTCAATAATTGATTTAGCATTATTAACCAATTTTTCTAATACTGATTTATCAAAATCAAGCAATGGCATCCTTAGTAATTCTTCATCAAATCTTATAGCGGGTCTAGTTGCTACTCCCCAGGCACCAGAAATTAGAAAAAGAAAGTATTGACTTAAATCAGATTTAAGTAAAGAATATAATAATAATATAATATTTTCAGTTTTTGAAGAGATAGAAAACACCCCTTTTCTAAAAACAAAATCCTCACTTGAAAAAGAAATTAGTGGTTCTGATTCATTAAGAGCCTGTTCTTTAAATAAAACTTTATTGCCCAAAAAAATATTTTTATCTCTCCCCCTCGACAAATAAACGTCTTCTTTATTTAGAGATTTGTAATTTTTGGTATTAGTGTAGCCCTGTTCAATCTGAGAGTTTTCTAAAATTTTCATTCCAATTAATTCTGGAAAAAAATTCGGATCTTTCCCTCTTTCTATACCAGCCCCTTTATAGATAGTGTTATTATTGATAATTGACCCAATATTTTTTTGAGGTAATACTTTCAAGAAATTAAAATCCAAATAACTTCCATATAAGGCAACCTTAAACATCCAATCATTTTCTAAAAAATATTTCTGTGGTAACGCTTTTTGATCAAACCTTTCAATAACTAACATTTTGAAATATTTGATAAAACGATTAAATTTAACTGATTGATGATTAATTATATTCTTTTGGCAATCATTATCTTTTGATAGTCTAAAATAAACGATACTAGCAGGACTATTTTTCTTCTCAAAAATTAATCTTCTTACTGGGGATAAATCAAAAAACTTTTCTACACAAAATGTAGTTAAGAAATCCTTTTTAAATCCTTTAGTTTTTTGTGAAACATTATAGAAAATTGTACTAGTAACAATGAGTGCCGATTGTGTTTCATCACTCATAAAATCTTTAGCTCTCAAAAGAAATGACTGAGCAATTTCAAATCTGCCAACTGTTTTTTTATTGTCCTTTAACCATTTAACATGAACTACATCTTCTTTTTTGCTTTTCCATGGTGGATTCCCCAATATAAATTTTGGTGGATTATTTTTTATTACTTTATTAAAATCATGTGACTTATCAAAGAAATTAGCTTTGAAAAGATTAGTCCCTAAAAGATTAGGGAATGGATACTTATCAATGTCTTTTGGCTGTTGATAATCCAATAATGCTATATAAATTGAGAAACAAGTAACTTTTAGAGCCTCTTCATTTATATCAATTCCAAACAGATTATTTTTAGCAATTTCTCTAATTTTGTTACTAAATTCATTTTTATTTGAATCTCCATTAAGTTCAATTTCTTTTTCAATCATTCTTCTCAAAGATTGAACTAAGAATATTCCCGAGCCAACTGCAACCTCAAAAATTTTACATTCTGAAACATTATTTTGATTCAGATATTTATCAACAGTATCTGATAAAATATAATCAACTAAAAAAGACGGAGTATAAACTGCTGAATCTAAATCTTTAGTCTCATCATCAATCAAAGATTCATAAATACCCGATATTACTTCAACAGGAATAATTGAAAAATCAAAAATCTCAAAGAAAGAGCCTTCAAATAAAGAGCCTTGTTGCTCAAGCTCTCCTTTAAAAACATCAGCTAAATAATTTGCTTGAATTTGATTTAACTTTATATCTGTCTCTTTGAAAAGAACACCATTGAAATTATCATTAAGTCTTTCAAATAATTGATTGAGTTTTTCAGGTTCTGAAATTAAAAGAATAAAGTTTTTTCTTTTTTCATTAAGTGATTCGCCTGAAATATACGCCTCATCAATCTTGATACCTCTATCAATTAAATATCGAATAAAAATTAATCTTAGAATCAAAGAATTGGCAGATTTCTCATCAAGAAAATTTGATTTTGTTTTATCAGTTAAATAATTTCGTACATCTTTAATGTTTTGAAATAGTCTCTGATTAACCCGTGTTTGGTTTTCGTTTTTTTTAGACAAGTATTCATCTTGAAACCAAGCCCAAGTTTCCCCCGACTGCAAACTCCAAAAAGAAAATTTCTCGTCTCTTTCTTCATCAGATATTTCAACCTCTTGGAGATAACCGCCTCTACCATCTTTATTTTTGATATAATTTAAAGCATTATAGATAGAAATATCTTTGTCTTTTAATATAAAAACGATTGGGGAATTATCAAAAGACCAAACTTTTTTATGTATCTCAGATTCTTTATTTAAATCATCAGAATTGGTTAAATCAAAAAACAGTAATAAAGGTTGGTTATTGAATACATAGACTGCATCGGGAGAAATTCTTTTAATTTTATTTAGGATATCCGGATGAAAATCAAAATCATAAGAGCCATCCTGTTCATTTTTATAAAAAACAGTATTTTCCAAGTTTAACTTAATCAGAAGTTTATGTAGTTCAGAATTTTTCACCTTATTGCAAAGTTACAATAAAATATAATTCTTGCCGATTAAAAAACATTACCAAATCCCCTTGTCCCAATATTTAAATTATTAAATCAAATTTCTCCATTGCGGTTGCTTTTATTTCATCAGCAATATCTATATAGGGTTTCATGGCGCTGTAATCACTATGTCCAGTCCACTTCATTACTACTTGCGGAGGAATCCCAAGTGATAATGCATTGCAAATAAATGTTCTTCTACCGCAGTGAGTTCCAAGTAAAGAATATTTCGGTAACACTTCGTCAATTCTTTTTTTTCCCATATAATAAGTCTGCGTAATAGGTTCATCAATTTCTACTAACTCTGCCAACTCCTTTAGGTAGTCATTCATTTTTTGATTGCTAATAACGGGTAAAGCTCTATTTTGCACAAAATCTTCATCTTTGTATTTTAACAAAATTTCACGACTATGCGCATTAAGGTCGATTGTGAGATTATCAGATGTTTTTATAGAATTTATTTCAATGTGTTTTTCTTTGACGTCCGATTTCCGTAAATTAAAAACATCAGAATATCGCAGACCGGTAAAGCATTGAAATAAGAAAACGTCCCGAATTTTTTCAAGATGTTTTTTGTTTTCGGGAATTACATATTCACGAAATCTCTTCAATTCATCCTGTGAAAGAAAAATAACTTTTTTCGGAATGTTCTTTAGTTTTGGTTGAAATAGTTCGAAATAGGAATTTGTTTGATATCCTTTTCTTTTTGCCCATTTTAAAAACCACTTTAAAGACTTAAACTCTTTCAGAATAGTAGAGTTTTTATGATTTTTTGATTCCAAAAAATGTTGGAACTTGTTATAGCCCTCCTCATCCAAGTTGTCAAATTTTAAATTGGGATTAAATTCTGTTAACTTGTTTTTTAGCGTATTCATCTTCATCAAGGTTTTATCTTTCCAATATGAGTTTCTTGATTCTTCTTGAGTAAATAGGTCAAAAACATCAAAAAAAGACTTTTCTTCTACAATTTCAGTTTTCGAAGTTCTCCCAACTTCGCAATTAAAAGATTCACGGAATTGTTTTGAGCATGGAGACATTACATCAACTTCAAATTTTTGAAAAGTTCTTTGACAAGCCGATTCAAATTCTTGAATTTTCCTGTTGATAATGCTTGCGAAAATTTTCTTATCGCCGTGAGTTGTATTGGCCTTACAGCGTTGTGTTTCCTTGCTCCATTTTTGTATTTCTACTCTATATCCCAAATTGAAAGCCACAATATTGCCATCCCACTTAATGCGATATCGCAGTTTTGCAGTAGGATTGTCTTTTTCCCTGTCAAGAAGAAATTGAGCGTGATACTTTATATTCATATTAGAAAAATTGATTATCGATTTTCAATAGAACCCAATTTAAAGTCCCGTATTGACACTCCTTCTGCTTTTATAAAGTCATCTAAAGAGTATTTTAAAGTCTTTATCAGTTGGTTGTCAGCATAAATATTTATTGTTTTGGACAAGGTTGGTAAAGTTGTTTGTTCTGAACTGTTTTTATGTGTGTAGATTTTTAAAGAAAAATATAAAACAGGTTCGCGGGTTTCAAAAGATTCAATGGGCTTTAATGAGTTTGCTAATATTCCTGTTTCATTTCTATTACTTGTAAGCTCCTGGGAAATCTTCATTAAGTCAGTGAAAGATGTATAATTAAACCCTCCTGCTTCATCTTTCCAATTGTTCGTTCCCATTGTATTTGTAACAACTGAAATATCCTTATCTCTCGTATCAACAATCTGTTCTAAATTTCCATTATTCACTTTTACAATACGAAGCCATATATTTTGATTGTATTTCTCAATGTCCCCTTCGTTTATTATCTCAATTTTCAACTTTTTTTGAATTTTTATTAAATCTGCTTTTTCATCTTCTAATTTCTTATTTTCTTTTTCCTGATATTTTGAAAAAACCTTTTGTGCGATTTCTGCATCTCTACTTTTCCAATTATTCAAAGCATTTTTCTTCTGCTGAGCAATCACGATTCCCCCAAATAAAATAGCACTAATTATCAAAATCCTTTTCATAGTTATTTTTTTAAAATTTCAAGAAGTATAGTAACCTGTCTCATGCTATCCGATAGTTGCTCTTGACTGGTTTTCAATCTTTCTGTTAGTTCTTTTTGTATTTCTTGATAGCCTTTTTGAAGTTCTATCATATTAGAAAACTCGCTATGCGAAATAGTAACATTTCCACTAATATTTCCATTAATGTTGCTGTTTACATTATTTCCTGAGCCATTATTATTAATGTTTTGGTTGTTGGTTTTTAGCATTTCACCTGATTCCGAAATAAACCACTCTGGATTCAAATCGGTATAAGTGTATAGTATTTTTTCAATAGTATCTGAGTTGAGTCCCGAGTTGTTTTTTATAGCTCTGCCAATTAAACCAACAGACAAACCAGCTTCAACAGTGATTTTATTGGGGTTTAACCCTTTGTAGGTCATGTAACTTTGCAATCTTTCAGTTATAGTCATCTTTAATTTTTTTTTTGTTTTTGAGATTAAAATATAGATATATTTCAATATTTATTTTATATTTGCAATACAAATATAGTAAAATATATACAAATAAGTATTTTTTTAGAACAAATTACAATAAAAATTTCAAAATGGAAGATTATAATAGACCAATTTGGCAATTGACCATAGGTGAATTTGTGGAAATTTTAGATGCCAGAAAACAAGAATCATCAGAAAACCCCACACAAGAAAAGGTATTTAATGAAAAGTATGTTTACGGTCTTTCTGGATTAGCAAGAATATTGGGATGCTCTAAAAATCATGCAGGAAAATTGAAAAGTAAGGGAATTTTTGATGAAGCCATCATTCAAAATGGGAGAAAAATTATCATTGATTCGGAAAAAGCATTAGAACTTTTTAAAGATAACAGCTGATGGAAAACATAACCCCACAAACACCTCTTTGCAATCTGACCGTAAAAGAATTTTTAGAGATATCTAAAAATTTAAATTCTGAAAATATGTATGAATACGGTTTAAAAGGTTTGGCAAAAATTCTGGGCTGTTCCATTTCAAAAGCATCCAAGATTAAATCTTCAGGAATTTTGGATGAAGCCATCATTCAGAAAGGAAACATCATCATCATCGACAAGAAAAAGGCTATAGAACTTTTTGCAAGCAGTTAGAAATGTATTACTTGGAACTTATCGACCGATTTTGGGACTTCAATCACAAGGCAAGACTTGGCTCTTCGGCAATTTCGCTCTATCTGTACCTTTTGAAATTAGGAAAGGACAACGATAGTTATAAGGTCGTTATTTCCGATGTTGCACTCGGTAATGCATTGGGAATAACTAGAAAAACCGTAAAACCGACCAAAGATAAACTTCGCGAGTTGGGTCTTGTTGAATTTGAGTCCAAAAGTGGATTTCCTTGTAATTACAGAATTCTGTTAAATTACTTATCTGATATTCCCATACTGGAGAAAATAGAGAAGGAAAAAATCGAAAAAGTACCAAGTTTGGAAATTGTTGAAAAACATGAAACTTTAAAGAGAAGCGATTCGTCCAAGGAAGTTGTTCCCAAAATCAGTAAATCTAGTGATAAAGTTTCCATTACTGATACTTCCAAAAGCAGCAAGTCAAAAATTATTCCCGAATTGGAAGAATTTATTCAGTTTGCAACAACTTTAGAGGATTATCAGCCTCTTTTGGACTCTGTAATTGAAGAAAAATATCATTCGTGGTTAGAAAACGACTGGCGGAATAGTTCTGGAAGACCCATTTCCAACTGGAAATCCTCATTAAAAAGTATCCTGCCCTATTTGAAGAATAGTCAAAATGATGATACAGTTTCCGTCGATTCCATTCCAAATATCAAACGACCGAAAACATCATGAAATCAATAAAAAGTCGATTTCATTTCTAACAAATCGTAAAAACTTAAAACAATGAAAATATCTGACTTAAAACCTGGTCAAAAAGTAACCATCAATAAAATATCTTACGAATATCTGGGTATCCAGAAAGTGAGGATCCCCAATATAGGAGAAGCCGAAAAAAGGGTGTTCAAAGCAACTGGTGTTGATTCCTACAAACACTACAATCTCATTGATGGAGACAAAACACTGAAAAGTGAGAAAATAAAACTAGTAAAGAAAACTGTTCGAACCAAATAATTACCATCTGAAATCAGGAAATAAGAAATCAGGAACATTAAGAATAGAAAATGTCTTTATCTGAAAAAGATTTGCGCCATGTCCGAAAGAAGTTTGAGGACAAGGGAGAAAAAGTTCCCGACAAGATTCGGCTGGGAAACCATTTCGTGGACGACTTTATTTTTGATGACCAACAAGCGGCGGACATCCCAATCAATGCGCTTCGAGTCATTTTCAATATCGTTGCAATTATCGGCAATGAACAGTTTCGTCCCGAAGACCGTCCGAAGCAACTTTCCCTATTTGATGAAGAATTTGAAACAGAAAATAACATTTTCGCCTCCATCAAAATCCGGAACAGTAAAATTTCTCCGAGTGGTTCCACAAAGCAGGTTGTGGATGCCTATGAGTTTCTCGCCAAATTTAAGATGGGATGGTACAAATCGCTTAATTCAAAAGGGAAAGAAATCAAAACATTTGGCGGACTTATTTCTACGCCAACCTATGACCAAAGAGGTTTTACCACATTTCTAATTAGCAGTTACTGGCTGAAAAAATTATTGGTTATTCCCGAATATAATTATGTACTCTATCATCTGGTGTATAATATCAGAAACAACAAACACATTATTTTCTCCATCTGGCTTTCAAAAATTCCCGAATCGGGAACAATGCTGAAGCTGGGTAATTTCAATAAAAAGTTTGGGTTAAATTATAAAAATACCAAAGATTTCTGCTTCAAATTTCTAAAGCCCATCAAAATCAATCTCGACAGATACAATAGTTTTTCTTTCCAATACAGGTATGAAAAGGATTCCATATTTATTGTTCCTATCTTAACCAAAGGATTTTCTCATCCATTTGAAGAAGCAAAAAAACTTATAGAATCAAACCAAGAGAATTTTAACCAAAGTCATAAAATTAACCGAAGATTGCTCTATTTCAAAAAACGATATAGATTAGACGAAGCCGAAACAGTCCAGTTTTTCCATCAATACGAAAATATACCGCAGACAAGGGAACTGATTGAAAGAGCCTTCAAGGAATTTATTAGGAACTGCAGAATGAGAAAGATAGCATCGACCGACTTTAAAGGTCAAAAATTTCTTATTGAAATTCAGGCACACATCAAGCATTTGTATAGAAATACAAAAATGGGAGAAATATTCCCTAATGGCTATCCGATGATTGTCTGATTTCGGAATTGCACTCACCACCAATTCGGAATTGCACTCACTAAAGTTAAAGAAATGTTAAAAATGAACAAAATAACAGCATCGAATTCGGAATTGCACTCACCCGAAGATTTAGAAAACACAAAAATTGTGGATAACCTAGCTGTTTTGTGGATAACTACGGTTATCAGAATAAATGGAAAAATCGATTCGGAATTGCACTCACCCCAAAACAGGCTTTATTTCGGAATTGCACTCACCCAAATTTCGGAATTGAACTCACTAGTTTTCGGAATTGAACTCACCGAAAAACACCATTAAATCCTTTGTGGCAAAAGAAGAATGCCGTTTGCTAAAAGTAATATAAAAATAAATTAAAAGTCTTTTTTATTTAAAAGGGAAATGTGGATAAGTAATTTGCATTAAAAGAAAAAAAATGAATTGCGAAAAAGTCAAGCAAAACGTCGGAATTCGGGCGGTTTTGGAGTCGTTCGGGCTGTTTCCGGTCAAAGAAAATCCGAAAACTGCGTTTTATTTTGCGTTGGACCGGGAGGAAAAAATTCCAAGTCTGGCGGTCGATTTTGTCAAAAACAAGGCGTTCGATTTTGGAAATGGAAAAAGTTACGATGTGATTTCAATTGTCCAACAGATAAAGAAATGTTCCGTTTCAGAAGCATTGAAATGCCTTTCAACATTGGATTTTAGAGTTCAAAATGAAATAAAATATCACGAAACTACTGGTCAAACATGCAATCAGATTTTAGAAATCAAAGAAATCCAGCATCCTGCATTAATTCAGTATCTGAAGTCCCGAAGAGTTTTTGAGCAAAAGCATAGGGTTAAGGAAATTCACTACGAATTGAAAGGAAGAAAATATTTCGGAATTGGATTTCAGAATAAGTCCGGAGGTTTTGAGATTCGCAATCCACAGTCAAAAATATGTTTGGGAAAAAAGGATGTGACGTTGATTGTTAATGATAACAATCTCAAGAACGAGATTCTCATATTTGAGGGCTTTTTCGATTATCTGACCTACCGAAATTTAGACAAATCAGATAATTCAAACTGTGATTACTTGACTTTAAATTCAACTGCAATGTTTTTCAAGGTGGAAGAAAAACTGAAACAATATGAGAAAATTTCACTTTTTCTAGACAATGATAAGAATGGGAAATCGGTTAAATTAAAAATTAAAAGTCAATACAAAAATGTAGAGGATTGCTCTTTAATTTATCATAATTTTAAGGACTTGAACGAGTGGTTTTGTAATATTTGATCAGTTTAAATCATTGGAGAAACCATTTTCCAATGAATTTCCTTTAGTTTTCCATTAACAACCACGTCCATTGATTAAGTTTCCCAACTGCGGTTGGGCTTTTACGTTTGCAAATGTAGGACGGCACCACCCACACAAAAAAATCTTTTTGGGTTTCTAAAAAAATTCTTTCCACAAGCTCCAACAATTTTTCCAGACACTCCTAAATCCTTCGGACAAAAAGATTTCAAGCCCGATTCGGAATTTTCTGCCTTTATCCAGCGGAACCGAATCGGGTTTTGTATGGATGGTGCCGTCCTATGTTCATGGGCAAAGAAAAAGCCGGAACCTCAGTTGTACGAATCAAATCAACCATAGACGTTCTTTGAAATCAACGGAAAAACAATAAAAATCCAGCAAAAAATACTGTTTTCTAACTTAATATAAAAAAAGAAAAATGCCGAGTGTCCTCGATACCAAATCAATTCACTCCCAACATTTGACCTTTGACAAAACAAAAATTAACAAAATATTAACATTTTAAAATTTAAGATTATGAACACAATCGTAGGTAGAATTACCAAAAATGCAGAAATCAACACCTTGAAAAACGATAAACAGGTCGTAAACTTTTCGGTAGCACCCAATGACTAAATTACTAAAAAAAGTGGAATTGAAAAGCATATGCGGCTAAATATTTAGGCTTTTCAATTCAAGACTTCATCCCGCATTTTGCCAATACAATGTTGAACTAAACCTTCGGTAGCTTTCTCAGCGCTATATTTAGTTACTTTGTAAAACTAATTAAAAATCAGTAAAAT
>NZ_JACLCT010000062.1:0-11632 GCF_014218915.1 Chryseobacterium sp. C2(2020) | reverse complement strand
CCTTCTTTTTCTTCAAATTTCACAATATCAAAATAATCCACTAAGTATGGTGGAAGCAAAAACTTTAGTAATTCTTGATCGTTTAGCATTAGGCAAAGATAAAACTACTTAACATTCCTCCCCAACTTTTGCGATTGATCCGGGTTCGTGAGCTCACTCAGGATCCTTTGGATATGAAACAGTTACGGTTCTCCAGTCCTCAGGAAGAAAGAGCTAACCAACTGATCGCAGAAGATAAAGTAAAAATAAATTACAGCGCTGAAAATGATATTCTTAAAATTCAGGGAACCATTCAGGAAAGCTATGTAACCTATCAGGCGGAAGCTTTTATTGATAAAGACCAGCGACTGACCGACGGAAACTGCCAGTGCGGTTTTTACAGGGCAAACGGATTGAGACAGGGACCCTGCGAACATATTCTGGCTTCAAGGATGATGATTAACAGAAAATAATAGAACATAATTTTTTTTAAAATTTGATAAAGGAGGATTTTTTATTTTTAAATTTCCTCCTTTATTCATGTCCCATCTTTTCCCTATTTTTGTCTAATTCCAAATTTCAAATGAAAAGAATAATCCTTATCGAAGATGAAACCAGTGTGGTGTCCTTTATCAAAAAAGGGCTGCAGGAAAGCGGATATGAAGTTTCTGTGGCTTTTGACGGTAAAACCGGCGTTCAATTGGTGCAGTCGAATGATTTTGATCTGGTGATCCTCGATATTATGCTGCCGGAAATGAATGGGCTGGATGTCTGCAAAGAAATCCGCAAAACCAATCAGAATGTTCCGATTCTCTTTTTAACCGCTTTGGGGACTTCCGAGAACATTGTTTTGGGCTTGGAAAACGGAGGAGACGATTATCTCGTAAAGCCGTTTAAATTCATAGAACTTGTTGCGAGAATTAAATCTCTATTAAGAAGAAGCAATAGTGGAATTCATAATGAAATTACTGAAGATGAAGAAGATAATGAATATGTGTATCAGTTTTCAGATTTGGTTTTAAATGATTATACCAAAAAAGTGACGCGTGCGGGTGAAGAAATTTCACTTACTTCCACAGAATACAAGCTGCTTTTGTACTTTTTAAACAATCCTGAAAAAGTAATTTCACGAACAGAAGTTTTGGAAGCGGTTTGGGGCGTGAATTATGAACTGGGAACCAACGTTGTAGATGTGTATGTAAATTATTTGCGAAAAAAGCTTGATAATCAGGAAGATAATAAACTGATTCATACGGTGATAGGAATGGGATATGTTCTGAAAAAATCTTAAGAATGTTTAATAAAGTTGTCACAAATCAGACCAAAACGATGGTGCTTCTGATGTTGGTTTTTACCGCCATCATATTGTTGTTCAGTGGATTGGTGTATTTTTCAATTGTCAACTTTTCTCATCAGAGATTTTACGAGCTGCTGAAAATCCGTACCACCACCATTATTCAGATCGAAAAAGGCAAAGACAATCTGGATCTTCCGGAAAATTACATTCTGAACGGATTAAACGATGAAGAGCTTCCGATGGAACGGGATTATGTTTTTGCAATTCCGGCAGATTCAAACTTTAAGAAAATTTCGGATGAGGTTCATATTCCCGACTATTTTTTTAAAAGCATTGTAAAAAAAGGCGAGGCGAATTTTAATGACAAGGAGTTTTACTACATCGGGCAGACTTTTAAGCATGATGATAAAAATTATATTGCCATCGCATCCGCCAAAAACCATTATGTGGTTTACTATCTCGGGTTTTTAAAAAGAACTTTGATTACCTGCATCGTTCTTTCGCTCTTTTTCAGTATGATCTTTTCTTTTTATTTATCGAAAACGTTATTTAAGCCCATCCTTAAAATTACAGGAAAAGTAAAGGAAATCAGCTCAGAAAATCTTCATTTGCGTCTGGAGCCACAACCCGATAACAAGGAATTAAACGAACTCATCGACACTTTCAACGGAATGCTAAACCGTATCGAAACCTCTTTTGAAACCCAGAATCACCTGATCGGAAATGTTTCCCACGAGCTGAGAACACCGTTAACGTCGATTATGGGTGAAGCAGATGTTGCACTTTCGATTTCCAGAACCAACGAAGAGTATAAAGAAACTTTGGGAATCATTCTGAACGAAGCGGAAAAATTAGACAAAAAAATCAAGGCTTTGCTGATGATCGCACAGACTGGATTTGACGGCAAAATCCAGAAAATGGATAAAGTGCGGATCGATCAGTTGCTTTGGGATGTAATTGAAACCCTCCGAAGGATAGATTCAAGAAATAATATCTATCTCGATATCAGTATGTTGCCCGACAATCCTAAAAAACTGAAAGTTCAGGGCAATGAACAGTTGCTGCATCTTGCGGTTGCCAATATTATTCAGAATGGTTGCAAATATTCTAATTTTCAGCAGGTTAAAGTCTCTTTGGGAGCAACAGATTCAGATGTCTACATTATTGTAAAAGACAGCGGCATCGGAATTCCCGGACAGGAAATGAATAAAATTTACGATCCTTTTTTCAGGGCTTCCAACACCAAAAATTATGAAGGCTACGGAATCGGACTTCCGTTGGCAAGAAATATCGTGAGAATACATCGTGGAGAACTAATCGTAAGCTCGCACGAAAATCAGGGAACGACCGTTCAGTTGCGTTTCCCGAATTTCTACAGTATGCAGACAGACGGAAAAGAGATCTAATGTAATCATCGTTAATTTTTAAACTGTTAATTCTTTTTAACAGATTCTAATCGTATTTTAATCTCTTTAATCACATTTTAATTCCGTTCCAAAGACGTTCTAATTTGGTCGTTTTAGTTTTGTATCATCAAAAAAGAATAAATACAAATCTAAATCTCATTAATATGAACAAGACGATTTTAATAGCCACCGATTATTCTCTTGAATCTTTGAACATTCTGAAAAAAGTAATGAGAGAAAAAGATGCTTCGGAAGACCAGAATCAATATAACATTCTTTTGGTTTCGGGGTATGATATGGGAGATTCCATCAGAGATCTTCTTTTTAACACGAAAAGTACCATTTTCAATAAAATCAGACCGCAGGAATTCTGCGATGCGTATGAAATTATCAGGAATAAATATCCTCACCTGATCAATAAGATTGTGTGCGATATTTTCACGGGAAGTTTCCAGAGAACATTCAATAATTATGTGAAAGCGGAAAATATTGAAGAAGCATACTATTCTCCTTCTATTAAAAGCAGAGGAAATGGTAAGTTCGATCTTATTCCTTACATCAAAAAATGTAAAGACCTGAAATCTCAGGAAATTTCGGTTGAAGTTCGCAAAAGCCTTCCGGAAAAAGGAAGACTGGCGGAAATCTTTGTGGAAGCTTAACATCAAAGAACTTTAAAAATTTAGAAAAATGCTAAGGAATTATAGTAACAGCAGAACGTTGGGAGACAACATCAGATTAGGAACGCTGACTGCCTTTACGGCAGGTACTATAAACATTGCTTCCCTGTTGATATTTCTCTCTTTTACCTCTAATGTAACGGGACATTATGCCATTCTTGCGGCAGAAATCAGCAAGGCAAACTGGTCGCAGGTTGCGGTGGTGGGAATGTGGATTTTCCTGTTCTTTTTCGGGGGATTTGTGTCGAATTTTATTGTGATTACATTCAATCAGAAAAGTAAATATTTCGCCCATGCAATGCCATTGGTTCTTGAGATCGCGTGTTTATTGTTTGTGGGAATCTACGGACAGTTTTATTACCGGAAAACACTGGAAGAAACGGAATATCTGGTCGCTCTAATGCTATTCGCAACGGGTCTGCAGAATGGTTTAACGGCAAGTATTTCTAATTTCTCGGTAAAAACAACTCACCTTACAGGTACCACTACCGATCTTGGGATTTTATTCTCCATGTTTACGCAGAAAAAATTCAGAAAGAACGGCGAACTGGTCGGAAGAGCAAAACTGCTGATGAGCATCATGATTTCCTATGTTTTGGGTGCGGTTTTTTCAGGGTTAACCTATTATTATCTTGAATTCAGAGTGTTTTATGTAATCAGTCTGTGTTTGCTGGTCGTAATCGGGTACGATGCGTACAAAATTCATATCAGACATTTCAATACGAAATACCGGTACAGCAAAATTTATAAGAAACCGAATCTGATGGCATATTTTTATGATAAAATCCACGGAATTCCGGTGATTAAAGAACAGAAAAGAGACAAGAAAAGAAAGCTTGTATTTGATGAATAAAATGGGCAGAAGCTTAGCATAAAAGATCAAAATTCTTGATAACATTCTGAATACTTTTTGTAAAGCTTTGCCTGAATAAACAGACAATGTTAAATAAGAGATATAAATATCAGTATTAATTTTGTGTAAACTAGCTGTGAATCAATCCTCTAATTGTATAACGCAATTGGGGGATTGTGTTTTTAGGAAAACCCCGATAACGAGACATTTTGTCTGAATCTGAAGCATGGCTAGAATGTTGATATGTTGATAAATTAATTTTAATTCAGAAGTTTATAGTTTTTATTCTTATTTTGAATGACTATTTTTGTAAGTTGATTTACGTTTTTTATGTCAGATATTATTCAGCTTTTACCCGATCATGTAGCCAACCAAATTGCGGCAGGAGAAGTAGTGCAGAGACCGGCTTCCATTGTGAAAGAACTTTTGGAAAACGCCATCGATGCAGATGCCACAAAAATTGAGTTGATTATCCGGGATGCCGGAAAAAATCTGATTCAGGTTGTAGACGACGGAAAAGGAATGTCTGAAACAGATGCGAGAATGGCTTTCGAAAGACATGCGACTTCAAAAATCCGAGGAACAGAAGATATTTTTAAAATCTCTACCAAAGGTTTCCGTGGTGAAGCGCTGGCTTCGATTGCGGCCGTTTCCCAGGTGGAATTAAAAACCAAGCAGAAAGACGCTACCATCGGAACAAATATTTACATTGAAGGCGGAGTTTTCCAGTTTCAGGATCCTGTTCAGACGGCAGAAGGTTCTAATTTTCTGGTTAAAAATCTGTTCTACAACGTTCCGGCAAGAAGAAAATTCCTGAAAAACAACAATGTAGAATTCCGACATGTTATCGATGAATTTCAAAGAGTTGCTTTAGCGCACGAAACGCTTGAGTTTTCCCTGTTTCATGATGATGAGCCGATTTTCAGATTAAGAAAAGGAAGCCAGATGCAGCGTATCGTGGATGTTTTCGGAAGAAAACTGCAGCCGCAGCTTATTCCCATCAAAGAAGATATTATCTGGTGTAAACTTCACGGGTATGTTGCCAAACCGGAAGGAGCGAAAAAAACAAGAGGAGAACAGTTTTTATTTGTCAACGGAAGGTATTTTAAAAGTCCGTACTTCAATAAAGCCGTTCAGGAAGCATTTGAAGGATTGCTGTTGCCGGGTTATGTGCCTACGTTTTTCCTTTTTTTAGATATTGATCCTGAAAAAATAGACGTTAATATCCATCCGCAGAAAACAGAAGTAAAATTTGAAGACGAACATCTGATCTTTGCTCTGTTGCGTTCCACCATCAAACGTTCTTTGGGAATTTATAACGTTTCTCCAAGTCTGGATTTTGAAAAAGATCCTCACTTTGATGAAATTATGCACAAAACGTTCCCGAGTAAAGGAAACAGTGGAGGAGGTACAACGCTGAAAATGCCGGAAATCATCGTAGATAAAGACTACAATCCTTTTATTGAAGAACGTGAAGTTGCGCAGGCGGAAATTCAGAATCTTACGGAAATGTACCATCAGAATATCACTGCAGAACCTTCCAAGATCAATCTGTTTGAGGATGAAGATTTTGATGAAGATCTGATGAGGTTACCGAACGGATACTGGCTGTTCAACAAAGGGGATGAAACTTTGATGCTGGATTTGGGAAGAATGCACAGACTTGTGGTTTCTGAAAATACAAAACCCGTAAAAAAAGGAACAACCAACGGTCATGCTCTGCTTTTTTCTCTCGAATATCATATGAATGAGATTGAAAAGGCGAAATACAATTCCATTAAAAAATATCTTCCGGAGCTTGGTTTTGAAATGAGCATTGCCCACGAAAGTGTGTTGAGAATAGATGCGGTTCCGGAAGGACTGAAAGAAACGCAGGTCATGAAGTATCTTGAAAATCTTTTTGAAATTCTGGAATATAAGTCTGAGGAAGAATTTATGCAGTATTATCAGAATCAGTGGAGTAAGCTTCAGTCGAAATCACGATTCGATTTCATATACAAAAAAGATGCGGAGCAGCTTATCAAGGATTTTACCGCTTTGGGCTTTCCGGAATTTTTACCCAACGGAAAAAGATGTTTCTACGAAGTTCCGTTTAATGATTTTAAAAACAAATTTTAGAAGCTATGTTTAACAGTATACCTCCGGTAACGAGAAATATAATCATCATCAATGTTGCTGTATTTGTTATAGCCAATTTGCTGTTTCAGGATAGATTTGTAGGATATCTTGCTGCTTTTTATCCTTTCTCGCCATTTTTCAAATCCTGGCAGATTGTTACACATATGTTTATGCATGGAAGTTTTATGCATATCCTCTTCAATATGTTTACTTTATTCAGTTTCGGGCCCATACTGGAAAACAGCTTAGGAGAAAAAAAATATTTAATTCTTTACTTTTTAAGTGGTTTGGGAGCCTTTTTCCTGTTCAATCTGTGGAATTTTGTTGAAGTTCAGCAGATTTCCAGCGAATTGCAGCAGTTAGGATTTAATCTGAATGAATATCTTTCAGGTTCCTCTGTACAATATTCAGGTTCTTCTCAGTCTGTACTTCGACAACAGGAATTGATTGGAGAACTCAACGGAATTATGGGAACACCGATGGTAGGAGCTTCCGGAGCAATATTCGGTGTTGTGGCGGCATTTGCCACACTTTATCCGGATGCAAAAATCGGAATTATGTTTATTCCGATCCCGATGAAAGTTAAATATGTATTGCCGGTAGTCGTTATTGGTTCTATTTATTTGGGGGTTTCCGGAAATGGAGGCGGAATTGCGCATTTAGCTCACGTTGGAGGTGCGATCGTAGGTTTTATTCTGGCAAGAATTTGGAGAAAGCATTTGTACAGATTTAATTAAAACCTCTTGAAAATCCTTCGCCTTATTTTTCTCATCCTTCATACCGGAATATTTCTTTTATTATCCGGAATGTTAATGAATGCTTATGTTTCGCCAAAAATATTTCCTTGGCTGAATTTGCTTTCTTTAGGTTTTCCCCTATTGATAATTGCTTATATTTTGCTTACGGTTTTCTGGATCATCAGTAGGAAGAAAAGAGCATTTGTCTTTTTTTTCGCGGGACTGCTGTTTTTCAATCCTGTTTTACGCTGGATTAATTTTTCTCAGCCAAAAAATGAAAAAGCAGATTTAAAAATCGTTACTTTCAATGTTAAAAACGGTGTTTTAGGAAAAGAAAATATCGAAAATTTCATCAACAGTCAGGATGCGGATGTTGTTCTGTTTCAGGAGATGGTTAATAAAAAATACGATTTTAAAGATCTGAAGCAAAGCAGCAAAACCCTCCTTACAAGCGTTTTTACAAAACATAAAGTCATTGCTGAGAAAAATTTGCTTGATGGCGAATATGAAAACGGTAATGCAACCCAGACAGATATTGAGATCAATGGAAAAACCTACCGGATCATCAATGTGTATCTGCAGCCTTTCAGATTTGATAAAAGTATGGTTAAACTGAACGGCGACAGTGAAGAAGACGAGCAGAAACTGAAAGATATCGTAAGAAAACTGATTCCTACCTTCAAAATACATCAGGAGCAGATTGTTCCGATAAGAGAAAGCATTGAAAGTTCGCCTTATCCGGTTATTGTGGCTGGAGATTTTAATGCAGTTCCTAATTCGTATGAATATTATGAATTGTCAAAAGATCTTGAAGATGCTTTTATGAAAGCAGGAAGCGGAAGCGCAACCAGTTTCCATGATTATAAATTCCCGATCAGGATCGATTATATTTTTACTTCAAAATCCGTTAAAGCATTGAGCTATAAGGTCGACCGATCTGCAAAATTATCAGACCATTATCCTGTTGTATCGACATTTAAGCTCAGTAATTAAATCATAAAAACCGTTAATTTTTCTCGTGTGGTAGGATTTTTGCTGAAAAGCTTTATATCCCTTAGACTGTTTTCATGAAGCCGCGTCAAGTATTGTTATTTTTCCATATTATTGTTGGTATTTTACTCCTGTGTACATTGGGAAACGCATGGATTCCGCCTAATCTGTTCGGAAATCTGAATCTTCTTTCTCTGGGTTTTCCCTATCTTATTTCATTACATATTATTTTTACAGTGATCTGGATTTTCAGGAAGGAAAAAATTGCCATTGCATTCGTTTTGGGAACATTTTTATTTTATAATCCTATCCGAAGGTGGATCAATTTTACGCCCAAAGCAGAAAGTCAGAAATCAATAAGAGATATAAAAGTCATTACTTTTAATGTAAAATATGGCGATTTTGGCTGGGATAAAGTGAAAAAATATATTCAGGATCAGAATGCAGATATCATTCTGGTTCAGGAAAAAGATACCAACCGTGCCTTGAGACAGGATCTGGTGAAATATCCTTCGGTTATTTTAAAAACCAAACATAAAATTGTAAGACAGGAAGAATTAATCACAGATAAATCGCGAGGAAATTCTTTCTATGCAGATGTAGATATCAATGGTAAAATCGTTCGGATTGTGAATGTTTATCTTGAACCTTTCAGGCTGCATAAATCGATGCTTCAGTTCGATGGGCTGAAAAAGGAAGGCGGAAAAATCAATACACTGCTTTCTCACATGATTCCTACCTTTAAAGCACACGAAGATCAGATCAAAAAAATAAGAAAAGCGGTAGATCTTTCACCATATCCTGTAATTCTGGCGGGGGATTTCAACTCTGTTCCCAATTCTTATGAATATTATAATCTGGGAAAAGATCTTCAGGATGCTTTTTTAGCAGCGGGAAACGGCAGCTCTTCAAGCTTTCACGATTATAAGGTTCCATTGAGAATCGATTATATTTTCAGTTCAAAATCAATTATTCCTTTAAGCTATAAAGTGGATAATTCTGTAAGATTATCGGATCATTATCCTGTAATTGCAGAATTTCTGTTAAATTAGTTCCATGAAAAATTTATCTTTTGCCGCTATTATTTTTTCAGCCTTTGTGATGTCCTGTTCAAAAAAAGAACCGGCAGATTTTTATCCCGCAGACAGCCCGAAAGCAAGTTATGATACCACCGCAATCGATTCTTTCTCGAATGGCGCGATTTCTGTAGATGTTGCAAGACAGATCAGGATGTCTTCAAAACATTATCAGGATTCGGTAAAAGAGGCATTAAAACTTCAGGAGCAGGAAAAGAAACTGAAAGAAGAACTTGAAAAGGAAAATAAAAAGAAGGCAGAAGAAGAAAAGAAAAAAACAGACGAGGAGAAAAAGAAAACATCTGAGCCTTCTGCAGAGGTAAAATCTGCATAATATAAATCACAAAAAAACGTTTTAAAAAAAAATTATAAAGTATGAAAAAAAGCATTTTATCTGTACTGATGATCGCAGCCGTGGTTGTGTCATGTACAAAGTCAACATCAAAAACAGAAACTGTTGAAAATCCTGACGGATCAACTACTACCACCACTACTGTTTCTGAAAACGGAGTGGGAGTGGATACGGCAAAGATTAATGATGTGAAGGAAAATACTCAGGCAAAAATTGATGCTGCCGGAAAAAAGATTGATAACGCTGCAGAAGATGCAAAAAATAAAATAGACGCCACTGCAGACAAAACAAAGCAGGATCTTCAGAAAGCAGGGCAGGACATCAAAGAAGGCGCTGATAAAGTAGGAAAAGATGTGAAAAATGCAGCAGCAAAAGGAGCTTCCAAAGTTGAGGAAGGCGCTAAAAAATTAAAAGAAGATTTAAGCAAGTAAATTAAATTCTTCTGATAAAAATGAAACCGCAGTTTTTCTGCGGTTTTTCTATTTATTCAGTTCCAGTAGAGGATCAATATATTCTCGATCGTTGCTTAGCCTCGGAACCTTGTTCTGTCCTCCCAGTTTGCCTTTGGATTCAAGCCAGCAATAAAAAAGATTAGGTTTTGCAATATGAACAATCGGTCTTTTCAGCGTCATATTGTTGTAGCGTTTCGCTTCGTAGTCGGAATTAATTGATTTAAGATGACTGTCAAAAATATCTATAAAACGCTCTAAATTATCCGGTTTTTCGCAGAATTCAAAAATCCACTCATGAGCTCCGCCTTCGTTCTCTTTCATGAAAACTGGGGCTCCTGTGAAGTCAGAAACGGATGCATTGGTTTCTTCGCAGGCTTTGGTGAGCGCAGACTCAACGTTAGTAATCATCAGTTCTTCCCCAAACGCATTAATGTAATGTTTCGTTCTTCCTGTTATTTTTATTCTGAACGGATTGGTTGAGGTAAAAACAACGGTATCGCCAATGAGATATCTCCACAATCCGCCGTTTGTCGTAATCACCATGGCGTAGTTTTTCCCGATTTCCACATCTTCCAGACTCACGACTTTCGGATTTGAAAAATGGAACTGATCCATCGGAATAAATTCATAAAAAATACCGTAATCGAGCATCAGAAGCATTTCATCACTGTTGGATCTGTCCTGAATTCCGAAAAAGCCTTCGGAAGCATTATAGATCTCGTAGTAATTGATATTTTTTCCGATAATCTGCTTATACTGTTCTCTGTAAGGCTTAAAGCTGATTCCTCCGTGGAAAAATACTTCAAGATTCGGCCACAATTCAGAAATATTTTTGAAGTCAGTTTCTTTCAGAACCCTCTGTAAAAGAACCATCATCCAGCTCGGAACCCCCAAAATACTTCCTACATCCTCCTTTTTAACTTCGGAAGTAATGGCTCTGAGTTTGCTTTCCCATTCTCCCATTAAAGAAACCTTTTTACTCGGAGTGGTGGTAACTTCTACCCAGAAAGGAAGATTGTCTATTAAAATCGCCGATAAGTCGCCGAATTTGGTGTTGAAATCCGCATACAGCTCTGAACTTCCGCCCAGACGAAGATTTTTGTAATTAAAAAGCTGATTTTCGGGGTGATTGTTGGCGTAAATGGAAACCATATCTTTTCCGGCTTTCATGTGGCAGTATTCAAGGCTTTCTGCAGAAATCGGGATGAATTTGCTTTTGGCGTTCGTGGTTCCGGAGGATTTTGCAAAATGTTTGATGTAACCGGGCCAGCTTACATCTTTCTGTCCTTGTCTTGCTTTTTCAATATAAGGCTCCATTTCTTCGTAGGTAACAACCGGAACTTTGTTCTTAAAGTCCTGATAACTCGAAATGGAATTAAAACCATATTTTCTCCCATACTCCGTATCTTCTGCATGAAATAACTGGGAAAATAAGATACCTTTCTGTGTTTCAATAGGATGATTCATGAAATTCTGAATCTGATCTATCCTCTGCCGGATAAACCAATTGACTACCGTATTGAAAAGTGCTTTCGTTGCCATTTCAACAAATATAATAATAATTGGATTTTCAGAGAATTTTTTTGTGATGATAAAATAAAAAAACCGCTACAAATTGTGAGGTCACTGAAAAACCTTTCATTTTACGACAGCCTATTTATTTAGGATGAAAAATAAGAGCTTATTACAAGATTT
>NZ_JACLCT010000061.1:0-11986 GCF_014218915.1 Chryseobacterium sp. C2(2020) | reverse complement strand
GCTTATTTTTGAAAAAAGGCTCAGATTATAAAATCCAAGCCTAACTTTTCTACTTACACACTTTACGGGATAGTGTCCTCGGAAAAAAACTAAGCCATATTTGTTTCCGCATATGTCATTCCCCCATCAAGAGATATTTGATTCGTATGCATATATAATTATCTTCTCCTTTAAAAATAAGTTTATCCAAACACTTCTTAATTTATTACCACCGTCCCATCTATATCTCTTTTTTTATCTAAATGCTTTCAATTTCCTCTAAAAAAATTTTTGCTTCCTTAAATGTAAATGGACGTGAGATAGAAGCATAGTATGACAATTTAGAATCTTCAATTAAATTATTAACATAAAAAAACTTATTGTCATTATTCATAATTTCAGATTTTAAATTTGTAAGCATTGCCCGTACTTTTTTGTAACCTACCTCTGTTTCTGATAAATTATTAATTAGTACTTTCAGTAAATTCTGAGAATTATAAAAATCAAAGGTATCCTTTACATTTTCGTCATAAACAATTTTAAAAATATCCTTCAGAACTAATATAGAATCTAATCTCTTATAATTTGCAAAATCTTTTATTCGGTAATCATCCCTGTAGTCTACTCGTTCAGTATTTTTAAAATCGATAAGAAATTTTAGATATAGAGGTAACGCACTTTCATCATTACAATAAAATAGTACGTTAAGTGCATCTGAAACAAACTTAGGATTCTCTTTTTCCAAATGTTTTCTGGCAATTTCCAGAATAAAGGTACTATGCAATTTTTTTTCAATAAATACTTCAACTGCCTTCCAGCATAAATAAGAATCAATATTATTGCAGCACTTTTCTAAAAATGTAATTTCTTGATCCTTATTTAATAGTTCAGTGTATCGCGAGAGAAAATCTCTTTGAGAGTAGATATAATTATCATTTAGAAAATTATCCTCCAATATTGGATAAGTCTCCTCCAATTTTAGTTCAATTGCCTGGTCAATATGATCTTTTAAAGATCCTGAATCTAATACTTCTTTTTTTAAATTCTCAATAAGTTGATTTTTAAAAAGATCTGGATTACTAATTCTTGATTTTATGAAATCTGTATTACCTTCAGCGCTACCGAAAATATTACAATATTTCAATGATCGAAGATAAAAATCTGTTGAATACTGGATATCATACTTCTTGTCAAAGTAAAAAAGTAATTTTAAAATACTATATCCATTGTAAATACCTAAGTTTCCATCACTCTTTACATTAATTACACGATTAAAATTAAATTCGTCTGCAAATTTTTTACACAATTGTTTTATGTAAGAAATCTGATCCTCTTTAACTGTAAAACCTTCATTTTCTCTGTCTTTAATTTTATTTTTTATTTGAAAAATAATGAAATAATCATTACTTATATGTGCAATAACATCTTCTTTCGTTTTTTTCTCGCTATTTTTCACTGAAGCAGAAATCGCCCTGAAAACAGAATGTTGAACTCCGTGCTCATTTTTATTTTTATACCACTCCCATTCAATCTCATGAATATTTTTCCAAGTCATATCAATTATAGAGTTATTATCAAAAACTTTAGAGACTTCAGCAGCTAATTCTTCCCTATCAAAAAGAATATCAAAATTGCTTTGAACAAATTCTTTCTTTCTTTTATTTTCAAGCATGATCTCCTTTTCGGTAGGCAAGTCTTCCGGAAATTTATACCCCGCATCTTTAAAGAGTTTTTCATAATAATAGCCTAATTCGTAATTGGTATAAAAGTACTTGTATCTTAAAAAATCTAAATCAGTTTCCTTTTCTATAAATATTTCTTTGTTTTCATATTTTTCAACCAAATAATCAATGCATTGCTTATTGTCAAAAAAACTTAAAAACATATAATTTTTGTCCGACAATCCATATTTATTTATGATGTATTTAAATGCTCTAAAATCTTTTGACGACCTATTTATCACATCAACTATAATACTATCTCTTCTATATATAAAACTATCCTCATGTCTTAAAAATGCATCGATACATCTTAAGAGAAAGTCAGTTTCCTTTTCTGAAAAATATAAAATTCTTTCAATCAACTTATCTCTAAATTTTTTATCATAAAAATCAGAAATTTTAATATCAAACTTTTCATTAAATATTACATCTAGTACCGATAGAAAATTCTCAGCATTTTCAATCTTTAAGAAAATTTTCTCCAACAACCATTTCGTACCACGAATAGTATTATCCTTAATTTGTTCCGGTCTAACTTCGTAAAGTTTATCAACACAATTTTTTAAAACAGAAAAATATTCATCTACAAATTCAAAATCAGCAATCATTGCTATAAGCTGGTGGTTTATTTCAGGAGAAAAATCGTTTTTAAAATGCTCAGAAATACTTAAAAAAAGTTCTTTATCAAACTTGTGAAAACCTTTACCCCTAAAAGATCTCAGAGCCACCTCCATGTATCTATCACCTGCAAAAATATAATCTGTAAAAATCTGTTTAATCTCAAGTTCCTTACCAGTATTTTTAGTAAAAGATAGAACGTCCAACGCTGAAATAACACTTCTGAAGTGATTATTTTCTCTAACAATTCCTAACAAAAAATCTATATCTGCAAATTCGGCAATTTTATCAATTGAAAACCTTCTATCTTTTCCAAACCAAAATGTCTTTTCAACAGAAATTTCTTGGAAATATTTCTTGAAAATTTCCTTTTGGGTTGATACAGGTAATTTATCTTTTTCCGCTAAAAAAAGTATTTCGGGCTCATTAGCTAAAAACCATTTCTCAAGCTCTATAAATTTTTTAGGTTCAATTATATTAAGTAAAAAAGTAATTGTGTTAAAAAACGAAGGCTTAGTTATATTTTCTTCCGGATGAATTCTTATTAAAGAAATAATTTCATCTGGCGTAAATTCTGACAATAGTTTGGCAGAAAAAAATTCTTGATAGTTTCTATGCCTAAAAACAAAATTATCAGTTTTACGTAATTTTTCAACTAAAGAAATCTGTTCAAATATTGATTTATCATCCTTTCCTAAAAGACTGTAAACATGATCATCTGAAATATAATTCTGATGCATTGATTCACTCACTAAAGCAACTTTTTCCAGACATTTTTTTACATGGGCAATATCCACATTTTCTCTTTTCTTAAGCTTGTCTTTGCTCAATTTCCTTAATTCATTTTCAATGAAAAGATTCCAACATTCTTCCTGGGTTTCAGGAAATGCCTTTTTACTTTCATAGTATTCACAAAAAGGCTCAAGATTAAAAGGAGTTTCCAGATAGACTCTGAATTTATCAAGTTCTTCAATTCCTAACTTTGTAAATATTCGCTTTTCAAGAATGTTATTTATTTGTTTATCAGTCAATCCATCTAAAAAATAATATTTGAATCCTGAAATATTTATTAAATACTTCTCATATATATTGGTTCTGCAGCTTAAAACAACATTAATTATCTTGTCATCATTTTTATTCAAAAAATTCTCTAATTCAGAAACAAAATCTTGAATATCCGCAATTTCATCTAGCCCATCTAAAATAAAAGTCATTTTTGGAAGCTCCTTCCATTCCTTCAATGGAATTAAGTCCTCAAATCTTGAAACAGGGCGGAAACTTTTTAAATTTATAATTAATGGGAAATTCATACTATCTTCCCTATTTTCCCAAAGATTTTCGAATAGCATATTGAGTTCAGTTGATTTCCCTATTCCTGGATTCCCCAGTAACACGATCCTTCCATCTTTCAATAAGACATCAGCAAGCTTTGTTTTATTCTTACTTTCAATAGTCTGAATTTCTGTAGCGTCTTTAGAGTTCTTAATAAACCTTTGTTCGTAATATATATTATTCATTGCCCGGGTTATTTTTAAATTGACTTTTATCGATTCCCATAAAGAAGTCTTTTTCTTTCATATTAAACTTTTCTTTAACTTCCTCTGCAATTCCATACTTATATGTCCTGACAGCATCCCCACCAAGAACATCATCATAAAATTTTGAAGAACCCTCATCATAGATTTTATAATTACATTTTATGTTTTTATTCGAAAAATCAATATCTATTATAGCATAACCAGATATGTATTTTGATTCTTTTTCGTGCGGCTTATCAAATGCAGACCGTCCTCTTGAAAACAGAATCTTTTGGTCATTTCCAAAATCACTACCTCTGAAATGTTTATTATGTTCATGACCCAAGAGCAACATTTCGAATTTTTTAAAATGTAGGAGGTTTTCAATTTCATTTTTTTCCTCGGGATTATAACATTCCAATGGATGATGCATAACAGCAATATTTAGTTCGGTTCCATACTTCTCAAAAAATTGGATTGATCTATGAAATTGATGTGATCCCACAAAATGATTCTCTACTCTCCCAGATGCACAGCGCCAAGAATCATTTATCAGAGCAATTCCTACTTTTCTTGAATTATAATCGTAGATCACTTTTGATTCAAGCGTTGAAAATTCATAATGCTGATCCTCATCTTTATTATGGAATCTCTGCTCAAATTCTAAAAAGGCGTCCAGCCTTTCAAAATTTAAACCTTGAAAATTTTTCAGATACTTTCCACATAGCCTATCCACATCTTGCGGGGATTTCAAAAGTGCTTTAATTCCAGCTTCTTTAACTTCATCGATTTTGTTTTGTTCAATATCATGATTTCCAGGAATAAAAAGTACTTTTTCTTTTTTTATTCCAATTTCGTTACATAAAGGCTCAATAAATTCGATTTCGAAAATATCAAAAGGATTTTCAAAATCTTCATAGGGTGTTACCATTTTCAAAGATGCACCACCTTTATCTACAAGGTCACCCGATATAATGATTAAATCAATATCAATTTCAGAATTTTTATGCCTTAGCTCATTAATTAAAGCTCCTCTGTAGTAAAGCCTAAAATTTTCAATATTTTCTTTAGACAAGTGTATATCAGACAGATGAATAATTCTCATAACTTAAAATACTTTTTCCAAGTCGTTATTTAGTTTTATGTTTAAGATATCTTAAGGCGCTTCTCTTTCCCAATGTGAACCATCTACAATTGTTACTTCCTCTTCAGGAACAACTAAGAAATGGATAGGAATTGGATTTTCGGGATATACTAAGTTAGTAGCAGAATTTACTGTTTCATCAAAAGACCATTCGCTATAAGAACGTGAATAGGACTGAAAATAATGATAAAAAATCCAACTAAGTGCAGTTTCATTTGTATCTAAATGTTCCCAGGTTTTCAAAACCTTCTCTGTCCTCATCTTTTCAACTAGCGGACCGTCCATAGTTTCTATACCTACGTGAATTACACCACCAGTCACACCGTGAAACTGCTTAATAGCTTTTTTTATTAGTCTTCCAGCATCCTTTGCCTTTGCAGCAATTGACTCTTGCGCATCACAATTAAAATAGAGTCCAAAAACATTTCTAACCTTATCCAAATATTGACTAAGTAAATTGCCTTCCACATATTGGAACTTTGCATCTAAACCACAAGTAAACCCTTGATGATCTACAGGTTTTCCTGCTATTAACTCTAAGAGCTGGGGTGAGTGATTTTTAACAAAATGCGTCTTTAAATGATTGTTTATTTTTCCAACATCAATCTTAGAAATTCTTAAATCAGCTTCAGGTAAAGCCAAATGTTTTTCTTCGTATTCAATTGTCAGAATCAGGTCTTCTAATTGATCTTTAAGGAACGAGTCGGAAAGGTTAAATACTTCCGTATGAATATCAACGTATAACAAAATATTATTTTTTGTTAGTAGATCCTTCACTTCATTGATCATTTTAAGCTTCTTCACTGTCTCCCTGCCTGTATATTCTGAAGGACCTAATCTCTTGCATTCCACTTCCCAACTTTCATCTCCTTTTATTGCAAGAAAATCTGGATTCTTACCGAGAGCCCCTTGATTTTCATTTATTATCTCAACCGAATAACCATTTCTGCTCCATAATAAAGCTGTTAGGATTTCAAATAAGATTGCATCAGCCTCATTAGGCCTTTTCCTAAGCATATCTCTAATCTTTTTGTCAATCCCTGGAATATTTTTAACAACATTTATATATTTTCCAATCTGTTTAAAAATCGGTAAAACACGAGCACCTGAGAAATAATTATACTTATGTCTCTCATAAATATATGTATAAGCTAAGTACAAATACCAGCCAATTTTATCATCCTCAATTAAAAGACGCTTACTTTCGGCAATATTTTTCGAAGGATCAACAGGCCTTAGTTTTTCGAGTAAACAATTTTCAATGTTGTCTTTTTTCGTCATCCAGTCTTTTGTAGACAAAAAGCCCCTTATCCAGTCATAACCTGTGACCAGTTCGTCATCGTCACATTCAAAATCTTCAAAAAACTTTATCATAAATACAAAATAAATAAGCGTAAAAATTACTCATAAATTACTAAAAAACAAAAATTAAATGTATATATTTATTAATAAATAAAACCATGATAGAAAGTAAAGTGCAAGATTATCTCTGTGAAAATTTTAATACTTTCCATAAAAAAATATCTAACATTGAGGAATATAACAATGAGATAAAAAAGCAGAAGAAAGAAATTTTTGATTGTATGTCATCTATCAAGATTTCAGATCTTGTTAAGTTAATTTTAGTTGATAAAGTATCATACTCCACAAGAAATATAGAATACTACAAATTAATTGACTCTGAATTTCCCCTTTTAAAAACAGGTTCAAAAACCGGAAAACAACCATCGGTTGACATTTTAGCTTATAACACTGAGAGTCTAAACTTAGCACTTATAGAGCTTAAAACAAGTCGAGGCACTGAACGTGAAGCCGTCACAGAGCTTTCAGCATATAATCTTGGTTTACAACACAGATTTCAGGGATTATCTAATTTACAAGTTATATGGATTCCCATTTCAACCGAATGGAGAGTCACACCACGATCAGCAATAGAATATTCAATGTTATGGAATAATATTCAAGCTTTACCACTTCACCTAGATTTTACAGTTAAAGAGGAAAAGATCCAAAATTTAAAATTAAAAATTATCAATCCAATTAAAGATGTAAAAGAAGAAGATTATAGAAACTTATTCTCTTATGAATGTTTTGATACTTTTGAATATTTTACAATATCTGAAGTCAAAAATAAAGATGGATTTATAAATTATATAACAACCATATTTAATCGCCAAAATATAAACGGGTTTGTAATATTTCACAACGCCTACCATGGTGCTCCTTATCCACATGGTTTTACTCTATGTATTTATAACCCTTACAAAGGTCATTTACATCGTAAGATGTTGAAGGAGGCCCTGCAGCAATATAAAGAATTACCATTCGATGACGTTATAAAAATGGGAGGGTTCGTAAATACCAACTATTATGATGTAGACTTTAAAACGGATGAATTAAGATTCTATGAACCTACAGAAGCTGATCTTGACGAAGGTAGTCTTAAAATGGATGCTTATTGGGAAAAGGACTTTTTAAGTGTGGGAGATTTTACTGATCCAGGAGATGATCCGAATATCGGGTATATAATCCATAATCTTATGAAAGCTATTGATAGCTCAAAGGAAAATAAGCGAGCCTTTGGCACACCTCATTTTGAGACGTTGTTTAAAGGATTTGAGGCTGAACAGATATCTTCAGTCTCATACTTAGGGATCTACCATGATTTGATGACAAAAAAAATTCAGATAGAACATAAAAGAAAAATACATTCGAAAGATTTTTTCTCATGTCTGACATCATTTGTATATCTCAAAGACACTTTTAGTTCATTTAATTAAGTCGGAAATTAATTAAAATTAAAAACATTATGTTATAAACACTGAATCCACATCATTTTTTTAACGTATTTTTAAAGAAAAAATCGGTGGATAAATAGTAAATTTGCAAATCCTAAAATTATGCATATACATAAAAAATTAGATATCAAAGTTGCCGATAATTTTATTGAAAAATTTGCGCAAAAGTATTTAGAGCAAAGAAGTACAACTTTGTTTAATTATAGTGATATCGGTGAACAAACTTTGTTTGGGAATTTAGGATTTGGAACAGATGTACTCCAACAAATAATTAAAAAAAATTCCGTTCCTCTTGATAAAAAGAGAGAGGAAGGGCTCAAGCCAGCTGTTCTCCAAGATATTTACCGCAGTGATCTGGGGGAATTATTAATGACCTATTATTTTGAAGAAAAAATTGCTGAAGGTGAGAGATTTATTATACCATTGAAAAATATAACTTTCAGAGAAAGGTATGATATGCCTGGTAGAGGATTGGATGCAATCGGCTATAAGGAAACTTCTGATAATAAAATAGAAATTCTTTTAGGAGAGGCTAAAGTTTCACAGGATAAAAAAACACCACCATCGGTTGTTGATACTTCTTCGGATTCAATATTTAATACCCATACAAATCATAAAAATGATACCCCTGTTGTTATACAGCGATTATCAGACTATGCAAGGAGATTGAATATTAAGGATGCGGAAATAATTGGCTTTGCAATAATTTGTCTTGAACATAAATTCGAAGATAAAATTGACATTACATATGGTTGTACCTTAATACGCGATTTTGAATGTGTTAATGAAGATTCGGATTTTGGAAAAATGAAGTCCGAACAAGTAAATTTTGAACCTGGAAAAGTTCATTTTTCAATTTTATCATTTAAAGATAAAACCATTGAAGAAACAGTTAAAATGTTTTATGAAAAAGTACAACAATTGATTTCATAATTGATGAAGAATATTGTCAATGCCATAATGCAGCAAGAATCTATACTTTCACTTTTAAGTGAAAGTGAGAAATTGTACATTTTTGATCAATTAAAACTACCTATAGAATCGAATTTAAATAATTCGGAAATCATCCGATTGACCTTTTTCATTACAAATAATATTTTTTCTGAAGAGGAAGATTTGATTTCAGAAAGTAATATTGCTTATAAACTTTTAAAATCAATAAACATTGAATCGGAGAATGATGCCAATGATTTTCAAAATGCATTCGGATTTGAAGGTATTGATAAAACAATATTATATTATTTCTATTTATCTAATATTGCATTAAAAGCAGAAAAAAACATCAATATAAGAATTGATCTTAAAGAATTTAAAACTTCAAATTACCAAACCGAAGATTGGAAGTTTAAATTGATTAATGAGACAATGGAAGCCTATCTTCTTTTAGTTCGTAAGAAAAACGGTTTCAAGGATATTGAAGAGGCGCTTTCTATAATTGATAATTTAAGAAATCAACAACAAGCATACGAAGAAGGATACTTACAACAGTTTACAGCTAGAGACGAAGTAAATGAAGCGTATCTTCTATTGTCATTATATCATCTTACAAAAGCATTAGTCGAAACTGCGACTTACTTAGTGAAGGGCTATGAATATAGGGAACGTATAGATTCAGTAATCAGACAGCATTTAGACATTGCTAAAAAAGCGGCTATTAATGAACCGCGCTTGCTAGGTATATTTCAAATATTTGAATTTGGTCTAAATGCAATTCATAAAAATGCGATTTGGACTAATACTAAATTTAACGATAAAATTAGAGAGCTTTGCAGAATCAAGGCTGAAACAGGCATGCTTGAGTTGTTACCTTCTCAAAGAAAGGCAATGACTGAAAACCTTTTAGACGTTGCCGCCAATGTAACTGTTTTACAGATGCCAACAAGTGCCGGTAAAACTCTGTTAGCAGAATTTAATATTATTATTACAAAAGCTTTAAGAGCAGACGCAAAGATTGTTTACGTCGTTCCATCTAGAGCTCTTGTAAACCAAGTCTATTATGATCTAAAATCAGACCTTGAAGAACTAGGATTTGCCATCGAGAAAACTTCTTCTGCTATTGAAGTAGACCCAACGGAAGACTCTTTCTTGAGTGGTGACGAAAAAATAGATGTTTTAATTTCAACACCTGAAAAATTAGATCTTTTGATAAGAAGAAGACATCCATCTGTTGATGATGTTTCTATGTTTATCATTGATGAAGCTCATACCATTCAGAATGGAGAAAGAGGAGCGAAATTAGAATTACTGTTAGCTATTTTAAGAAGAGAACGTCCTAATGCAAAATATATGCTGCTATCACCATTTATTCAAAATGCAAATGCAGTAATTACTGAATGGCTTGGTGGAGGTAATTCGATATATGTTGACTGGAAACCTTCCGAAAAACTTATCTTAGGTATTGATGTAAAGAAAACCATTACCAAAAATGAAATTCATTTAGAAGTTCTCAAAACGCCTTATGATTCAGTCAGACCTATTGAAAAAACTATCATTCAAAATCCATATACGTTAGAAAGTTCCGGAAAAAAAGACAGAATTCTTGAATTTTCAGTAAACCATTTTTCAGAGGAGGAAAAGACAATGTTAATTCTTTGTTATGGAAAAGGAACTGCAAATAGTAGAGCTGATTTCATTTATGATAAGGTTCAAAAATATAACTCAAGTGATGATGTTAAACTAGTTAAAAAATTCATTGAAGACGAAGTTGGACGTCAAACTACCTTATCCAAAGTCATCGACAAAGGAATTGTTACACATCATGGTGGTATGTCCGATGAAACAAAGCTTTTGGTTGAGCATTTAATCAGAGAAAAGCACATACAATATGTATGTGCAACTACCACAATAGCTGAGGGAGTAAATTTTCCGGTTTCATCAGTTTTTTTTGATGATTACAGAAGAGGTCAGTATAACAAATTAGATTCAAATGACTTTTGGAACATAGCAGGAAGAGCAGGCAGGACACTTGTTGACAATTACGGTAAAATAATTATGCCTTTTAACAGCAAGGCTAATGTAGATAATGCTAAAGATCTAATTCGTAATAGTGCAAATACTTTAACAAGTGTTTTAGCAGAACTATTTGAAAATGCAGATTATATTGAACAAAAGCTTAAAGAACCTACTGGATTTTATGACTTGTTCAGGGACTATTCTAATTCACTTTCACCACTAATTCAATATTTTGTACATCTTCTAACTGTTGGAGGGAATGAATATTATGTAACTGAAATTGAAGATCTTTTCAAGGACTCTTTAGAATACTATCTTTTAGACACTCAAGAGAAGAGACAAAAATTCATATCTATCTGTAAATCGATCTACTTGACTTTACAATCTAGATATAGTGACAAAGGTGTACTGGCTTTTGCTGATAAAACAGGTTTCTCTGTACCTTCTGTTATCAATGTAATGAGACAAGCTCGAACAAATACAGAAATCAGTGATTTATCAAGCTGGTCAAAAGAACAGCTTTTTGATAGTGGAAACCCACAAAACTTAACTGAGAAAATAAAAGTAATTGCTGCTTTAAAAGAGACAAAATTAGGAGTAGATGCCCAAAGTCAATTTAATCCGGAATTGTACGCCAAAATAATAATCGATTGGGTAAAGGGTGATAAATTATCAAATATTGCTAATATCCATCCAATATATAATATTCAAAACACAGACGAGAAAGAGACTGAGGATCGTATCACCGAATTTGTAAAAAAAATGAATGATATCAGATTTAAGGCATCTTGGGGATTAAGTGCATTAGAAGGAATAGTAAAAGGAAATACAGATATACAAGATTCTCATATTCCGTCTCTAGTCTACTTTGGAGTTGACAATGAAAAATCATTAGCGTTTAGAATGATTGGTGTTCCAAGAGCACTTGCATTTTCTTTTGAAGATTTAATCGAAAGAGGTATAAATGAATATTCCTACACAACTTTAAGGAAGAGGGTTCGTGATTTAACAAATACAGATTGGGATAATTTAAGCCCAAGAAACTCTAGCTTAAATGGGATGGAATGGAAAAGGATTTCAGAGATTTTGGTTAAATAAGTGGATTTTACTGTAGAAATTTATTCGGAAACCATTCCAAACTATTTCTAATAGTAAATTTAAAATGCATAAAAAATTAAATAAGACACTATCCCGTAAAGTGTGTAAGTAGAAAAGTTAGGCTTGGATTTTATAATCTGAGCCTTTTTTCAAAAATAA
>NZ_JACLCT010000060.1:0-14814 GCF_014218915.1 Chryseobacterium sp. C2(2020) | reverse complement strand
ACTGGATAAATGCATAGATGGCAAGGAAAACTAAATATAATTCAATATTTTAGCGTCGAGTTCACGTTAAATAAAAGGGAAATCTTACCTTAGCAGTACACTAAATTTAAAACTTTTAACTATGGCTTACGATTTTAAAATCCGTTCCGCAGTTACTTCCACAGGAAAAACCGCGTATTATGCAAAAGTAACCGGTCTTACAGATCCGGAATTTTTCGTGGCTTACAAGACGAAATATGAACAGAGATTCGGACTTTACAATGTTTCGGTTTCTAATAATCTGGTGTACAATGCCGCCGATTATGTGAATGAATTCGGTTTTTGGGCATACTTTATCGAGGCTACCGCGAAAGTGGAAAGTCAGGGCTCTTTTCTCTGCCTGAATACCTATGACAGAGCCTACTTTACGTTCGGTTTTATGCAGTTTGCAGCACACGTTCCGAATGGAGATTTTGTAAGATTTTTCAGAAAACTTCTTACCTTACCAAATGCTTTGGAATACTTCCCGAGACTTCGCCTGATTAATGACCGCATTTTCTATAAAAATGATGCAGGAGCCACTTCTCAGCTTGAAAACGACAGCAGTTCTCAAAAGCTGATGGAATATCTGAATCCTACCACCAATGAAGTGGAACAGCAGGAACTTATCTGCTCGGCAAGATTTATCCATTGGGCTTCCAACGACCCGAAACACAGAAGAGTACAGGTGGAACATTCCATCAGTCTGTATAAAGAAAACATGAAAAAGTACAGCAAAAGACTGAACCTGAATGGTTATCCTGCAAAAGTGTGTTTTATGATCTGCGATATCCTGCATCAGGGAAGAGGAACGTATGACAGAATCAGTTATGCGCTGGATACCGACAGTCACGAAAAAGCATTCCAGAATCTGTGTACGATAGGAAATACGCATTATCCGACAAGAATCAACGGACTGAAAGTACATCTGAAAAAGCTGGAACAGGCAGGATTGTTCAACAAAAAATATAAAGCCGACACGAATGAGTTTGTGTAGAAATCAGCTTAAAGAAATATAAAAAAAATAGACGGTACATTCATTTGTACCGTCTGTTTTTTAGTGAATAAGAATCTTATGGATTGTTGGGAATTGTCACTATTTCAGGATCGATCCACAGTTAACACCCACGGTTTCCATTTTCTTTCTGATTCCCATTTTTTCTGCTTTTTTCGCAAGTTCTTCCTTTTCTTTTTTGTCTTTCATCGTATTCAGCTTGTCCAGCATTTTAAGCTCGTCAGTGGTTAATTTTGCTCCAAGATCTTTAGTAAGACAGTCTGCAAATTTTTCAGCCTTTTCTTTAGGGGTTCCTTCTTTTACCATGCTTTCAGAAATGTCTTTATACATGGCTTTTAAGATGGATTCTTTGGAACTATTCGTAGTCTGTACTTTTGTTTTGGCTTTAGACTGTGCCATTACGATCTGGCTGCTGCATAAAAGGATCATGCAGAATGCAAAAATGAGTTTCTTCATGTTTATTATTTTAGGGGCTAAAAGTAGGATAATTTTTTGAGAGTTGAGATACCTTATAAATTTATTTTAAACTGCTTCAATGGATGAAAAAGGATTAACAATTATTCATTGTTTTAAAATATTGCATTTAGTATTCGCGGTGTCACTCTGAGCCTGCCGAAGAGTCTCTTTTTCTGAAGGATTTGGATTATTATCTCCCGCAGATTCTGCAAATTTAACAGATGATTAAGTTAAAAATCTGCATAATCTGCTCAATCAGCGAGAAACCAAAAAATAAAATAACTTTTAGAACATTTGGAGGATGATTTATTTACGGTATGTCATGCTGAAAGCATCTAAACAAAGTTTTCAATGTATCGTTGAGATCCTTTCAGGATGACAAAATGATGGGAATACATTTTAGAAAGTACAAACAA
Organism: Chryseobacterium sp. C2(2020); assembly: GCF_014218915.1. Taxonomy (NCBI): domain Bacteria; kingdom Pseudomonadati; phylum Bacteroidota; class Flavobacteriia; order Flavobacteriales; family Weeksellaceae; genus Chryseobacterium; species Chryseobacterium sp. C2(2020). The sequence continues at coordinate 12,909 of NZ_JACLCT010000060.1, read as the reverse complement.
TTTTAAATTGAAAAAAATCTGCGCAATCTGCAAAATCTGCGGGAGACTATTCAAAAGATTCTTCTTTCCATCATGCTTCGCAAAATTTCAATCAGAATGACAAGATTGTGTTAATGATTTTACCAAAGAAAATAACGAAACAATTTTTCATTGTTTTAAATATGGCAGTTAGTATTCGCGGTGTCACTCTGAGCCTGTTAAAGAGTTTTGTTTTAAAATGTTCCTCACTAAAAAACCGCCCTTTAAAGAGCGGTTTTAGCATTAATCTGTTTTAGGATCATTATTCTTTTTTCCCTGTCTTCTTGCCAGAACAATATTGGCAAAATAATTCCTTCCGTTATTGATAATCGCCAGAACATTCTGATAAAAAATATCCTGCTTCACATCGGCTAACGTTGCGATGTAATTGCACATCTGTTTGTAATCTGTGTTCAGCGTCTGTCTCAGCATCTTGACATCATAGGTCTGTTTCTGGGAAGTCTTAAAAGAACGGTGCGAAAAAAGATCATTAAAATCCGTATTGGATTCTGCCAGATGATTGATGAATTTTACCAGTCCCAAAGCTGAAACCGCTGCGCTGTATTCTGAAGAAAGCAGCTTTTCCAGCATTGTATTCAGGCGGATGGTTTCTTCTTCGTAAGAATCGTCCTGCACATTTTTATACTGATCCAGAAGAATTTTTACGAAAGCATAGGCATTCTTTTCGGTTTCTGTTTTGGCGTTTCTGTACGGTTTTATGGCATCTCTCAGCGCCTGCATGTCGGCATCACGAATATCGTCCAGTTCAGCGATCTTTTTAGATTCTTCACTGGCACGTATCTGATCGAGTGCGCTGTTATACGTGGGAATCTGTGCCTGTATGGCATCGTACATTCTTTTAAAATCCGGGTCTGTTTCTGCATTCAGGGCAGAAGCTGCAAAATCTTCATAGAAACGGATGATAAGCTGCCCGAATTCGGCATGATGCAGTTTTGTGGCATCCATCGAAATTAGTTTTTTCATGTGCGTTATATTTTATTATTATATCTGCCACAGAGGATCAGGGTCTTACTGAGTCTGCGGATATTTTTTTTCTCTATCTTCAGAAATTTCCGACGGCAAACTGTAAGAGGTTCTTATCGTCGGAAATTCCGACGGAGAGAACCCGAAGAGGATGAGACTTTCGGAAGTTTCCGATAATGCAATCCTGAATTTTATGTTTTTTCTGTAAACTTTCCGGCAGCTTTTTTTATTCTCCTGTGCTGTTTTATTTTTTTTGCTATGCTCTCTTTCAAAGAGTTTCATCAAAAATATAAAAATTCTTATAATGCCTGTACAAAACAGAGAACAGTTATTATTCTGTACATATATAGATTGATTTTTTTTATGTTTGTCATGCTGATAGCATTTAAATAAAATTTTCAATTGATCGTTGAGATCCTTTCAGGATGATAATGTAACGTTAAAGGTTTTACTAAAAACAATTCTTCATTGTTAAGATATTACAGTTAGTATTCGCAGTGTCACTCTGAGCTTGTCGAAGAGCTCGTTTCTGAATGTTTTATTTATTGATCTCTGTTATTTTAAATCATTGTTTAGATCCTTTCAGGATGACAAAAAAACTGTGAATACATTGAGAAAGTATAAACAATTTTAAATTGAAAAAAATCTGCGCAATCTGCACAATCAGCGAGAAACCAAAAAATAAAATAACTTTTAGAACAATTGGCGATGATTTATTTACAGTATGTCATGCTGAAAGCATCTAAACAAAGTTTTCAATGTATCGTTGAGATCCTTTCAGGATGACAATGTAGCGTTAAAGGTTTTACTAAAAACAATCTTTCATTGTTTAAATAACACAGTTAGCATTCGCGGTGTCACTCTGAGCTTGTCGAAGAGCTCGTTTCTGAATGTTTTATTTATTGATCTCTGTTATTTTAAATCATTGTTTAGATCCTTTCAGGATGACAAAAATGCTGTAAATATATTTTAGAAAGTACAAACAATTTTAAATTGAAAAAAAATCTGCGTAATCTGCACAATCTGTGAGAAACCAAAAAATAAAATAACTTTTAGAACAATTGGAGGTTGATTTATTTAGAGTATGTCATGCTGAAAGCATCTGAATAAAGTTTCAATGTATCGTTGAGATCCTTTCAGGATGACAATGTAGCGTTAAAGATTTTACTAAAAACAATTTTTCATTGTTTAAATAACACAGTTAGTATTCGCGGTGTCATTCTGAGCTTGTCGAAGAGCTCGTTTCTGAATGTTTTATTTATTGATCTCTGTTATTTTAAATCATTGTTTAGATGCTTTCAGGATGACAAGCTGTATGAGTGATTATTATCTCCCGCAGATTTTGCAAATTTAGCAGATGATTTAGTAGAAAAAATCCGCATCATCTGCTAAATCTGCGAGAAACCAAAAAATAAAATAACTTTTAGAACAATTGGCGATGATTTATTTACAGTATCTCATGCTGAAAGCATCTAAACAAAGTTTTAAATGTATCGTTGAGATCCTTTCAGGATGACAATGTAGCGTTAAAGGTTTTACTAAAAACAATCTTTCATTGTTTAAATAACACAGTTAGTATTCGCGGTGTCACTCTGAGCCTGTCGAAGAGTCTCTTCATCAGAATTTTAAACAAAAAAACCGCCCTTAAAAGAGCGGTTGTGTATGATATTTTACCAGTTCTTATCAATCATATAAATAATCTGCGTCAGAGTACTTGCTCCGAGCAGAAGTTCCCTTCGGTTTACCTTTTCAAAAGTATCTTCTTCCGTATGATGAATGTCGAAATACCTTTGAGAATCGGGAACCAGTTCCGCTGTCGGAATTCCTAAATCGTGAAGCGGGTAAAGATCAGTCCCGGAATACGTATTTTTAAAATCATAAACTCCGTAAGGTAAAAACAGGTCTGCCCAACTCTGGATCTGCTTTCTTTTTTCGTTATCCATTTCAAGGGAAATTCCTCTCGGGGTAAATCCTCCCGCGTCCGTTTCTATGGCAAAAAGATGCTTTTCGTTGTTTTCTTTCACGGTTTTACCGTACATAACGCCGCCTTTCACGCCGTTTTCTTCATTGGCAAAACAAACGACACGGATGGTGTGATTATTCTGGATGCCTAGATTTTTAAAAGTCCTCAGAACTTCAATGCTCTGCACGATTCCGGAACCGTCGTCATGTGCGCCTTCACCCACGTCCCACGAATCCAGATGTCCGCCGACAACGATTACGCTTTTATCTTTCTTTCCGGTAATTTCTCCGATCACGGAGTGGGAGAGCTTTTCGCCCTTCATGCCACAGTTGGAGTTGAGCTTAGCGGTAATTTTCTGTGATTTTAAAAGTTCTGCCAGTTCATCCGCCGTCGTGCTTCCGACCGCAACAGCAGGAATTTTTTTATCATCCTGATAACGCATGGAACCTGTATGCGGAACGTCATCAAAAGCAGAGGAAAGAGAGCGGATAATGGCAAATTTTCCACCTTTTTTAGCCGTTAATGATGCAGCGGTAGATCTGTATTTTGCAGCATCACCATATCCTCTGAATGTTTCTATATAGGTCTGACTGAAAGGATAATTGAAGAACACAATCTTATCTTTCACCTGCTCCGGCGAAAGTTTATCGTATTCTTCCATGGATCTCACCATGATAATTTCTCCTGAAACATCTTTTCCTCCTGTTCCTTCAGAATTTCCCAGAGAAAGCATTTTTAAGCTTTTCCATTTTCCGTTGGAGGTTTTGATCTGTAAAGATTCTTTTCCGCGAACCCACACCGGAACCATTACTTCCTGAAGCCAGACTTTGTCGGCTCCAGCATCACGAAGCTTCTGTTCCGCCCATGTTACGGCCTTTTCGTAGGATGCTGAACCGCTGAGACGATGACCGATATTTTTGGTTAATTCTCTCAGCTCATTGTATGCTTTGCCTTTATTTAGTATTTCCGTAGAAATTTTTGCAAACTGTATGGAGTCTTCTTTTGCCTGACCAAAAACCGCCAAGCCCAGAAGCGTTAAAGTTGTTCCTAATATCTTTTTCATTTTAAATATCCAATGATTAATTAAATGTAGGTTATTGAATTCGGCTTAAAATTCAATATAATTCAGCTTTGTATCTTTTATATAAAAGAGAATATTCTTTGCCAATTTATATGAAGATTCACGGTCAATCGGAATGCTTTTTAAAAGACCGTTTTCATTTCTTTCCCAGATCTCAATTTTTTCATCAAAAAGCAGTATGAATTTTTCATCATTAAAAAAAATAAGCTCCGAAAAGTCCTCAATTTTAATGCTTTTAGAATGGTTAAAGCTCCCGTTGGATAATTTCCGGATGCAGAGATTCTTATCATCCGCTAAATAGTTTTCAAAAGCAAGCTCCTGCAGATTTTCACTGATAACGTAATGATGTCCCAACTGATTTATTTTTTCAGAATATAAAATATCAATATGATCATGCGAATGTATATTTAAAACAACATGCAGAAATTTTGGGTCGTCACGGTCTTTACAATAGAGCGTTACTGTGAGAATATTGCTGTCGGATGAAGAAAAAAATTCAGACCTACCCTCATAGTAAAAATACATAAATTCATATTCATCAAAATTTTCATCAAAAAATTTCGTTAAATCATATTCCTTAAAATCTTTCAGGTCTGTGAGGGTTAAATCTTCCCGAAAAATATAATTTTTTAAAATGTGTACACTTTCGAACTGCTTTGGCTTTCTTAAAGCAATTTTTCCGTCAGAATTTATTTTTAAATGCCAAGAACCAGCACTCAGATAAAAATTATCTTCATCAACCGGATGAAACTCTATTCTGCTGTACGGTGTAAAACAGATTTTTTCATCCAGTAAAATTTCCCTTATAATACGATTCTTCAGATCTAATACCTCAAAAAACAATTCAGAATTTTGTTTTATCTTGAGCTGTATAATCTGCTGTTTTTCCGGAATGTAATCTGTTTTTATGATTTTAAAACCATTGAGGTTACTTCTTGATATCAAGTCGTCGAAAATATTCATTCCCCAAAAGTATTTACCAGTTTTTATCAATCATAAAAATCATTTGCGTCATCGCCACCGCCCCGAGAAGAAGCTCTCTTTTGTTCACCTTATCAAATGTATCCTGTTCGGAATGATGATAATCGAAATATCTTTGCGTGTCTACCACAAGCTCAGCCAAAGGAATATCCATTTTCTTTAAAGGAGAAATATCCTGAATGGCTTCTGTCTGGTCAAAATCGTAAACGCCATAAGGAAGGAAATAATTTTTCCATTCGAAAATCTGTTTCCTTCTCTGCGGAGACATATCTAAAGAAAATCCTCTCGGAGAATAGCCTCCTGCATCGGTTCCCAGTGCAAAAATGTGCTTTTCATCTTTCTTCTTCACATACGCAGCGTACATTTCGCGCCCCTGTCCGCCGTTTTCGCTGTTCGCGTAGAAAACAACGCGTATCGTGTGGTTATTTTCAAGACCTAAAGCTTTGAATGTTCTTAAAACTTCAATACACTGCGCGACTCCGGTTCCGTCATCAATTGCTCCTTCTCCGAAATCCCATGAGTCGAGCTGCGCACCCAGAACAATTACCTTCGAATCTTTTTTACCCTGAATTTCAGCAATGATATTCGGATTCGTGGTGTCGCCTTTGGATTGGGCAGTCATATTCAGTTTGGCGGTAACTTTCTGGCTTTTTAATAATTTTTCCAGTTCATCAGCAGATTTTACTCCAATGGATAAAGCGGGAATTCTTATTTTATCATCCGGTTCGTAATACACCATTTTTGCGTGTGGCGTATCGTCTGAAGCCGTGGTTAATGATCTTATAATTAATGCTTTCGCTCCGGTTTTAGCAATAACGGAAGCGGAAATAAGTTTGGATTTTGCAGTGATTAAATAAGAATCGCTTGTATTGATGATCTTTGGATCCATCGGAAGATTCACAAAAACGATTTTATCTTTCAGTTGTCCGACCGACATGGCGTTAAGTTCTGAGGTAGAATTGATGAGTACAATTTCACCGGTAAGATCTTTTCCGCCCGTTCCTTCAGAATTTCCGAAAGAAAGCATTCTGATGTTTTTCCAGTCTCCATTGGCGGTTTTTATCTGTAGAGATTCTTTTCCTCTGATCCAGACCGGAGCTTTGGCTTCCATTTTCCAGATCATATCGATCCCTATTTCTTTAAGCTTTTTTTCTGCCCAGTCTACAGCCCTCATGTAACCCGGCGTTGCGCTGAAACGCGGCCCGATTCCTTTGGTAAGCTGTCCCAGATTTTCGTATGCCGTTCCGTTGGTCATGATTTCGTCGGAAATCTTTTTAAATTCATCGTGGTAATTGAATTTTTCGCCGACAGCAGTTTTCTTAACCGGCTTTTTCAGAGGTTTTTTTTGAGAAAATAAAAATCCACCCAAAAAGAGTGGAATGATAATGAATATTTTTTTCATTTTTTATTTACCTTTTCTTTTCCGCAGATAAAAGTAGGGAAAAAATAGTAATATAATCTAAATTCGGATTAAGAAACCCGCAGTTAATTATTTTTAACGCAATGAACCCGAGGATTTTTATGTATAACTTTAATTGTCCGTTCGCAAGGGCGTGTAACTCAGCAAAGGCGTCATTTGCTGAACGAAGTGCCTTTGCGAACGGAATATATTTCAAAATTTTAAATACCTCTTTGCAATCTTAGCGTTAATCGAAAGAATTATATTGAATAAAGTTAACTGATTAAGGTTTCATATCGTACATTAATAACGCAGTAACCAATTTAGGCTCAATGAATGTACATTTCGGAGGCATGCTGAGTTTCAGGTCTGAAATTTTAATCATATCATTAAAACTTACAGGGTAGATTCCGAATCCCGCTTTTCCTTCTCCGTTGTCTACTTTTTCTTTAATATGATTGATCCCCTCAATATTGGAAGTTCCTTTTACGTAAGAAATTTTCTCCGAGCTGTCCGGATCTTCAATTTTTAAAATATCTTTAAAGATGTATTTGTCTAAAAGATGATGATCCAGATTATCCAGAGACATTTCCTGAGAACGGAGATCGTGCTTTACGTGAAGGGAGTAAAATTTACCGTCCATATACATCGAAATGTGGAATTTCTGCGAAGGAAAATATGCCGTTTCTCCTTTTTCGTGGATCAGGAAATATTTTTCCAGTTCCTTTAAAAATTCTTCGTTCGAAAGACCGTTAAGATCGGTTAAGATTCTGTTGTAATCGTGGATTTTTATTGACTGGTTGGAAACGATAAAGCTGTACACGAAATTGTAATGTTCCGTTCCGTTATGTCTTTTGTTTTTTTCTTTCTGATGTTTGGCGTTCAGTGCAGTGGAACCAATTCTGTGGTGTCCGTCTGCAATGTAAAAAGAATCGATCTGATCGATCACTTCCTTAAACTGCTGCAGTTTTAAACGGTTATCGATTCTCCAGATTTTATGACGGATTCCTTTGGTATCGACATGATTGAAAATCGGAACGTTTTTCTCCTCATGGTTCATCAGCAGTTCGATCTTCGAATTTGCAGGATAGGTAAGAAGTACAGGTTCTGCCTGAAGATTTACTTTTTCAAGATAATGAGCCAGTTTTTCTTTTTTCTGGGGAATGGTACTTTCGTGTCTCTTGATTTTTCCGTTCCAGAAATCTTCGATACTCGCCAAACCGAGAAGCCCTCTGAAAACCTGTTTGTTGGGATAAATCTGTTCATAAAGATAGTAGGCAGAATTGTCCTGAACGAGTTTTTTCTCTTCCATCAATTCTTCAAAAGTCGACCGGATCTTCCTTAAATTCCTGTCGATATCTTTGGATTTACTTACGACATAAGGCTTTATCATGTTGATGTAAGTGTCTTCCACCTGAGCTTTTTCCGCGATCTCTTCCTGCGTAAAATTGTCCAGAGGATGAGTAGGGAAGGTGCTCTCATAGTCTTTATGAGGTCTTATTCCACGAAAAGGTTTAAAAATAGGCATATTTTAGTTTATAGTTTCTTTAATCTTAATAATCTGTTCTGCAAGCTCGAGTCCGATTTTTTCCTGTGCATCCACGGTATTTCCTCCTACGTGCGGAGAAAGGGAAAGCGAAGGATTCATCAGCAGAAGCACTTCCGGAGTGGGTTCTTTTTCAAAAACATCCAGTGCTGCTCCGGCAACTTTTCCGGATTCGATGAAGTCTATCAGGGAAACTTCATTCATCACACCTCCTCTTGCAGTATTTACAATGTAGACTCCGTCTTTCATTTTTTCAAATTGTGGCGTGTCTATGATATATTCGTTTGTTTTCGGCGTATTGAGACTGATGAAGTCTGTATCTTTTAAGAATTCATCCATATCGTTGGTGGAAGTAATTTCGAAATTAACAGTTTGTCCGTCGAAAAATTCCAGCGAAAGAAATTTGGTTTTAGGTTTTCTGGTAAGCACTTTCACTTTCATTCCCAGAGATATTCCCATTTTTACAACTTCCTGCCCGATACTTCCAAAGCCGATAACACCCAATGTTTTTCCTGAAAGTTCGTATGCTTTCGAGAAGGATTTTTTCATGGCGTTGAAGTGGGTTTCTCCTTCCAAAGGCATTAACCTGTTGGATTCATGAAGAAATCTTGCCAGTGAAAAGAAATGTGCAAACACCAATTCTGCAACCGATTTTGAGGATGCAGTCGGCGTATTGATGATGTAGATTCCTTTATCAATAGCGTATTCAACGTCGATATTATCCATCCCGATTCCGCCTCTTCCGATAATTTTAAGACTAGGACAGGCATCAATGAGATCCTGTCTTACTTTGGTAGCGCTTCTTACCAAAAGAACATCCACGTTATTTTCGTTGATGAAATTAATGACGTGATCCTGTGCAACTCTGTTGTCCAGAACTTCAATTCCGGCATCTTTAAGTGCCTGTTCTCCTGCTTTCGAAATTCCGTCGTTGGCTAAAACTTTCATGGTTTTATTTTGACTTAAATATTTAATGGTTCAAAATTTAAACAGTCTCGCAAATTAAGAAAATTTAAAATAACATTAAATATTTGTTAAGTATTTGAAATTTAATAATTTATATTATTTTATGGATCTCATAACATCTACTAAAACCTGTACGCTTTCAATCGGTAAGGCATTGTACAAACTGGCTCTGTAACCTCCCAGACTTCTGTGTCCGTTCAGTCCACTGATTCCCGCAGCTTTCCATGCCGCATCAAATTCTTCTTTTTTGCTTTCGTCTGTAATTTTGAAAGATACATTCATTAAAGAACGGTCTTCTTTTACGCAGAATGTTTCAAATAAAGGATTGCTGTCGATCTCATCGTATAACAGTTTTGCTTTTGCTTCGTTTCTGGCTTCCGCAGCGGCAATTCCACCATTGTTTTCCAGATGCTGTAACGTTAATAAAGAAGCATAAACAGGGAAAACCGGTGGTGTGTTGTACATGGATTCTTTAGAAATATGCTGAGCATAATCCAGAATAGAGAACATATTCTCTCTTCCTGTTTTTCCTAAAATTTCTTTTTTAATTACCACCAAAGTTACTCCTGCAGGTCCCATATTTTTCTGAGCTCCGGCATAGATTAAATCAAATTTTGAAAAATCTAATTGTCTTGAGAAAATATCAGAACTCATGTCGCAAACCATCAAAGTATCTACTTCAGGGAAAGATTTCATCTGAGTTCCGTAGATCGTATTATTGGAAGTGCAGTGGAAATAATCATATTCTGAACCTACGGTGTAATCTTTCGGAATAAAAGAATAATTTTCTTCTTTTGAAGAACCTACAACGTCTACGGTTCCTACTTTTTTAGCTTCTTTAATAGCTCCTGCAGCCCATGTTCCGGTATCCAGATAAGCTGCTTTTCCGCCTACTTTCATCAGGTTGTAAGGAACCATGGCAAACTGCAGACTTGCACCGCCTCCTAAATATAAAACTTCGTAATCATCTCCTAAATTCATCAGTCTTTTTACGATAGCGCGTGCTTCATCCATTACCGCTACGAAATCTTTGCTTCTGTGCGAAATTTCAAGCAGGGAAAGTCCGATTCCGTTGAAATCTAAAACCGCCTGTGCCGATTTTTCGAAAACTTCCTGTGGTAAAATACATGGCCCTGCGCTAAAGTTGTGCTTTTTGCTCATATTATTATTTTTTGGGATTTCCTGTAAAAATTTCTTCTTACAGATTCATTTATAGTTTCTTATTGAATTATTCTGAGTTTTTGTATATAAAAAACCGCCTCATGATTGATGAGACGGCAGTTTTTTATTCTCCGTGTAAGAATGCTTTCTTATTAAGCAGTGCTTCTTCAGATTCTACATGATCTTCATCCGGAACACAGCAGTCTACCGGACAAACGGCTGCACACTGTGGCTCCTCATGGAATCCTTTACATTCCGTACATTTATCTGTTACAATGAAATAAACATCATCACTTACAGGTTCCTGCGGCGCATCTGCATCCACTGTAAGACCTGATGGTAATGTTACGGTACCTTTTAGTTCTGTACCTTCTGAAGCTTTCCAGTCTACTGCTCCTTCATAAATTGCATTGTTTGGACATTCCGGTTCACAGGCTCCGCAGTTAATGCATTCATCAGTTATTTTAATAGCCATCGCTAATTTTTTTTAAATTTGCACAAAATTACAAAATATTCCCCAATTTTAAAGCAATTATGAATACCGAAAATCAAGTTTTAGGACTTACGAGACTAAGCCGATATATAAAAGACTTTTTAGATAAAAATCAGGAGGATTATAATGATAACGATTCAGACTTTGAATTGTTACTGAAACGATCTGAAATTGAAAATCCGTGGTTTACCATTGAAAACCAGAAGTTTGCTTTGAAACAGTGGACGGATCTTCTTACGGAAGAAAATATTGCCGACTGGCTGAAAGAATATCAGATTTCAAAAACTACGAAAAGAGTAGGGCTTATTCTTGCAGGAAATATTCCTTTGGTGGGATTTCATGATGTAATTTCTGTGGTGCTGAGCAATCATATTCCGGTGATCAAGCTTTCTTCAAAAGATAAATACATGATTCCGTTTTTATTAAAGAAATGGAATGAATTTTCGGAAGGAAATGTATCGTTTGAATTTGTAGAAAGACTGGAGAATTTTGATGCGGTAATTGCAACAGGAAGCAACAATACGGCAAGATATCTTGAGTATTATTTTAAAAACCACCTGAATATCATCAGAAAAAACAGAACTTCCATTGCTGTTTTAAAAGGGTATGAAACGGAAGAGGAGCTTAAACTTCTGGCGGAAGATATTTTCCGTTATTTCGGTTTGGGATGCAGAAATGTAACCCGGCTTTTTATTCCTCAGGATTTTGTTATCGACAGATTATTTGAAAGTTTTCTGGATTTTCAGGAGATCATCAATCATAATAAATATGCTAATAATTATGATTACAACAGGGCGGTTTATCTTTTAAATCAGGATAAATTCTGGGATAATAATTTTGTGATGCTGAAGGAGGATGAGAAATTGTTCAGTCCGCTTTCCGTGATCAATTTCAGCAGATATTCTTCTCTGGATGAAGTGAAAAGTTTTATTTCGGAAAACGAAGAAAACATTCAGTGTGTGGTGGCGAAAGATGAGCTTGGTTTGGATTCCATTAAATTGGGAGAAGCCCAAAATCCGGGGTTGAATACGTATGCGGATAATGTAGATACGATGAAATTTTTATCCGTAATATAATTCTTTGTATCTTGCTGTCAGCAAATCATTTTATTATGAAAAAAATACTTCTGATTGTTGCGGCTTTGGCTTTTCAGGCGGGTTTTTCGCAGGAAAGCAAAATTAAAGTTGTTGAAAGCAAGAAAATAGAACTTACTTCGGAATTGAGTAAAGATAAAATCGACTTTTATCATCCGTATTTTCTGAAATTTGTGGATGCATTAAAAAGATCGGATAAAGAAGCCGTCAATACTCTGATTTCAGATAAAGTAAAAAGTATTGTTTCAGACAATGTCATTCAGAAATTATCAGGCGGAATCAGCTTTGAACGTACATTTGAAGTGTATAAATCCGGCTACCAGAAACTGCTGGATAACGAAACTTATCCAACGATTCAGTATAAATATAAAGACGATACGCTTTCTCCTCCAAGAGATCTGGTTACCGTAGTTTTTGAAAATGACGGTAAAATCTTAGGAGTAATGCCGGATTACAGTAGGTAATTTATAAGTGATAAGCAATACAGAATCGTGTATTCCGTTTATTGTTTATTGAAACAGTTTAAACATAATGAAAAAAATACTTTTAGTTCTTTCCGTTTTGTCGGCGCCGTTTTTTCTTTCGCAAAAGACAAAAAATGTGAAACCGGAAACAAGAAAGAACACGAACACAAATGTAGCCACCGATGTAAAACCTTCTTTAAGTCTTACGAAGGAGGAGATTGAACTCTACAACGGAAAATTTCTGAAATTTATTGCAGCCCTGAAGGTTTCTGACCGAAAAGCCATGGATGAACTTTTATCTGAAAAAGCTAAAAAGATGGTAACAGATGTTGTTTACCAAAAGCTTGCCGCAGATATTAAGACGAACAAAACTTTTCAGATTATAAAAGCCAGTTATAAACCCTTAATTGACGGAAGTAGCCTGCCAATGATTCAGTATAAATATTCTGATGATAAAGCTGCTGAACCGAAAGAGGTGATTACGGCAGTTTTTGAAACAGACGGAAAGATTATGGGAATTAAACCTTATAAGATTGTGAAGTAATTCAGAAATTTTTTGATAAAACACGATGAAAATTAAAATATTAGGGATTCTCCTGATCAGTCAGTTTTGTTATTCTCAAAATATAATTCAGACTGATATTCAAGGGAAAAAACTGAATGATTTTATTCAGTTGGAGAATAAATTAACGTGAACTCGACGCTAAAATATTGAATTATATTTAGTTTTCCTTGCCATCTATGCATTTATCCAGTTCG